>JAEYOU010000606.1 GCA_023411405.1 Pseudomonadota bacterium
GCTCGGCGAGGTCCGCGGCGAGGTCGAGGCCGCCGCCGCGGAGGTGGAGGCCGCCGCTGCCGCCGGGGATCCGGACGCCCTCTCCGCCGCGCTGCAGGAGCTCACGCGCCTCTGGGACGCGCACCTCGCGCGGCTCCAGAAGCCCCTCTGGCGCTCGGTCCTGGAGGTCGCGGCCGTCGCCGCGGTGCTCGCGCTCGCGACCCGCGCGTTCGTCGCGGACACCTCGCGCGTCCAGTCCATCTCGATGGAGCCGGCGCTGCTCCCCGGCGACGTCCTCCTCGTCCGGAAGTCGGCCTACGCCCTCCGGGTCCCCTTCACGCACCTGCGCCTCGTCGACACGGGGGCGCCCCGCCGCGGCGACGTCGTCGTGTTCGAGGATCCGCGCGATCCGTCGTCCGTCTACGTCAAGCGGGTGGTGGGCGTCCCGGGCGACGTCGTGGAGCTGCGCGAGCAGGTGCTCCTCGTGAACGGCGTGCCGCAGCCGCGGACGTACCTGGGCGAGTACGCGATCCCGGCGGAGGCGGGGCGCCGGGAGGGCGCGTCGATCTGCCGCCGCTTCCGGGAGCAGCTCGCGAAGGGGGAGCTCGGGTCCGCGGACTCCGCCGCGGCGCGCTGGAACACCGCTGCGGGGGCGGGCGTCGCGGCCTACGACGTCCTCCAGTGCCGGCGCGCGCGGCCCGACTCGCGCGAGGGACCGTTCGAGGCCGTGCGGCCGGACCACGTCTTCGTGCTCGGCGACAACCGCGACAACTCCGCCGACAGCCGGAGCCCCGGCGGCTGGCAGATCCCGTACGGCCACATCCGGGGCCGGGCGGCGTACGTGCTCGTGAGCTGGGGCGAGGGCGGTTGGTCGCCGCGGGGCGCCGCGGGGCTCCGGCTCGAGCGGCTTTTCAAAGCGGTCGGCTCGCGCTAGAACCCAGGCACCGATGCAGGCCTCCGCCCCCTCGACTCCACGCGCCGCCCTCGCGCGCGGCGGCATCAGCTGGGTGACGGCGCTCCTGCTCTTCCTGGTGGTCGGCGGCGGGTTCCTCGCCTGGACCTGGACACCGGTCTGGATGATGCATCTCGAGGTGAAGCAGGTCGTCCGCGACTACATGAACCGCGCGGTGAAGGACCGGAACGACGCGGGCCTGCTGAGCAAGATGGTGACCGAGCTGCGCAGGCGGACGGAGCAGGAGATGCCGGGGGAGGACGGCGAGCTGGTGGAGGCGCCGGCGGTCGATCTGGATCCGGGAGCCGTGATCTGGGAACGAGCCGCGGACGAAGATCCGCCCACCCTCCACGTCCAGTTCGAGTACACGCGCCCCGTGCGTTATCCGCTCGTGAACCGATGGACGGAGATCACGCTGGAGGTGGATCTCACCACCGAGCTGACGCACGCGGACTGGGGACTGAGCCGCTGAGGAGGTCCGGATGAACGCTGCGGAGATCGATCGCGCGCTGGACCGGCTCGCCGCCGAGGTGGCGGCGCGCGCCCGCGCCGAGGACGGGGAGAAGGGGCTCGCGATCGTCGGCATCCGGCGCGGCGGCGTGCACCTCGCCGAGCGCCTGCGCGCCAGGCTCGCGAGCCAGATCGGCGTCCGGCCGCCGGCGGGGACCATCGACATCGCCCTCTACCGCGACGACCTCGACGAGAGGGGGGCGGTCCCGGTGGTCGGTCCGACCGACGTCCGGTTCCCCGTCGACGGCAAGACCATCCTGCTCGTCGACGACGTGCTCTACACCGGCCGCACGGTCCGCGCCGCGCTCGACGAGCTCGTGGACTTCGGGCGGCCGCGGCGCGTCTGGCTCGTCGTCCTCGTGGATCGCGGCGGGCGCGAGCTGCCCATCGCCGCGGACTTCGTGGGGACGCGCCTCTCCGCGGCGCCGCAGGACGACGTCCAGGTCCGGCTCACCGAGGCGGGCGCCGCCGAGGACGCGGTGATCGTGACCCGGAGGCCGTCGTGATCGGCCGCCACAAGCACTGCCTGGGGCTCGCGGACTACTCCCGCGAGGAGATCCTCGAGGTCCTCGACCTCGCGGTCTCGATGAAGGAGGTCCTCCAGCGCCCGATCAAGAAGGTCCCCAGCCTGCGCGGGAAGTCGGTCGTGAACCTCTTCTTCGAGGCGTCCACCCGGACGCGCAGCTCGTTCGAGGTCGCGGCCAAGGTCCTCTCCGCCGACGCGCTGAACTGGACGGCCAGCGCGTCGTCGGTCACGAAGGGGGAGACCCTCGTCGACACGGTGCGGAACCTCGAGGCGATGCGGCCGGACGTGATCGTCATCCGGCACTCGGCCGGCGGCGCCCCCGCGCTCGTCGCGCGCCGGGTGGGGTGCGCGGTGATCTCGGCGGGCGACGGCGCCCACGAGCACCCGAGCCAGGGGCTCCTCGACTGCTTCACCTTGCGCGAGAAGCTCGGCGCCCTCGAGGGGAGGACGATCGCGATCGTGGGCGACATCACCCACTCGCGGGTGGCGCGCTCCGACCTCTACGGGCTCCTCGCGCTGGGCGCGAAGGTGCGGGTCTGCGGGCCGCCGACGATGATCCCCCCGGGCGTCGAAGGGCTGGGCGCGACCGTGCACCACGCGCTGCGCGACGCCGTCGCCGGGGTGGACGCGGTGATCATGCTCCGCATCCAGCACGAGCGGATCGGCGATCCGCTCATCCCGAGCACGCGCGAGTACTCGCGCCTCTGGGGCCTCAACGCGCGCAAGGCGGCCGAGTGGCTCACCCCCGACTGCCTCATCATGCACCCGGGCCCCATCAACCGCGGCGTCGAGCTCGAGCCCGACGTGGCCGACGGCGCGCGCTCCGTGATCCTCGACCAGGTCGAGAACGGGGTCGCGGTGCGCATGGCCCTCCTCTACCTCTTGGCGGGCGGCCCCGAGGCCGCCGGCGAGGCGAAGGCATGACCTCCGGAACGCACGCTGCCGATCTGCTCTTCATCGAAGGCGGCCGGGTGATCGACCCGGCGAGCGGCACGGACGGCGTCCGGACGGTGGTGATCCGCGACGGCGTCGTGGCGGAGGTCGCGGAGCGGGTCGAGCGGCCGCGCGACGCGCGGGCCATCGACGCCCGGGGACGCTGGGTGACGCCGGGGTTCATCGACCTCCACGTGCACCTGCGCGAGCCGGGGCAGGAGTACAAGGAGACCGTCGCGACCGGCGCGGCGGCGGCCGTCGCGGGCGGCTTCACCGCCGTCTGCGCGATGCCCAACACGCGCCCGGTCAACGACAACGTCGCGGTGACCGAGCTCATGCTCGCGCGCGCGGCCGCCGCCGGCCTGGCGCGCGTCTACCCGGTGGGCTGCATCTCGAAGGGCTCGGCGGGCGAGGAGCTGGCCGAGTACGGCGACCTCAAGCAGGCCGGGTGCGTGGCGCTGTCGGACGACGGGAAGCCGGTGATGAGCGCGGCCCTCATGCGGCGTGCCCTGGAGTACGCGCGGACCTTCGGGCTGCCGCTCACCGTCCACGAGGAGGATCTCGGGCTCGTGGGCAAGGGCGTCATGCACGAGGGCGCGGTCTCGACGCGCCTCGGCCTGAACGGCATCCCGGGGCAGGCCGAGGACGTGATGGTGCTCCGCGACCTCGCGCTGGCCGAGCTGACCGGCGGGCGCCTGCACATCGCGCACATCTCCACCCGCGGGGCCGTGCGCGCGGTGCGCGAGGCGAAGCGGCGCGGCCTTCCGGTCACCGCCGAGGTCACCCCGCACCACCTCGCGCTCACCGACGAGGACCTCGCGGCGTCCGGGTACTCGACCGACTACAAGATGAACCCGCCGCTCCGCGCGCGGGCCGACGTCGACGCCTGCCGCGAAGGGCTCGCGGACGGGACGCTGGACGCGATCGCCACGGACCACGCGCCCCACGCGGTCCAGGAGAAGGACGTCGAGTTCGACGTCGCCGCGAACGGGATCGTCGGGCTCGAGACGGCGTTCCCGGTCTGCCTGGAGCTGGTCCGGCGCGGCCTGCTGGCCGAGCGCCGGCTCGTCGAGGCGCTCACCGCGGCCCCGGCCGCCGCCTTCGGCCTGCCCGGCGGCAAGCTCGCCCGCGGCGCGCCGGCGGACGTCGCCGTCCTCGATCCCGCAGCGGAGTGGGTCGTCGTGCCGGAGCGCCTCCGCAGCAAGAGCAAGAACAGCCCGTGGAAGGGAAGCCGGCTCACGGGGCGTTGTACACACACCATCGTGGGCGGACGTATCGTCCACGAGGAGGGCAGGGCGGATCGATGAAGAAGGCCATCCTGGCGCTTGCGGACGGGACCACCTTCGAAGGCCACTCGGTCGGTGCGACGGGCGAGGCCTTCGGCGAGGTGGTCTTCAACACCTCGATGACCGGGTACCAGGAGATCCTGACCGACCCGTCGTACGTCGGACAGATCATCTGCATGACCTACCCGGAGCAGGGGAACTACGGGGTGAACCGGGTCGACGAGGAGTCCCCCCGGCCGCACGCCACCGGGTTCGTGGTCCGGCACCACGCCGAGGAGCCCTCGAGCTTCCGGGCCGAGATCTCCCTCGACGCCTACCTGAAGGCGCACGGGGTGGTGGGGATCTCGGGGATCGACACGCGGCGCCTGACGCGGCACATCCGGAACGCGGGCGCGCAGATGGGCGTCGTCGCGACCGAGGGGAGCGCGAAGGCGCTCGTCGAGCGCGCGCGGGCGCTGCCGGGCATGGAGGGACAGGACCTCGCGACGCGCATCTCGACCGCGGCGCCGTACGAGTGGCGGGAGAAGGGCGCGGACGCCTGGACCGCAGGGGAGCGTGGGCAGGAGACCGCGCCGAAGCTCCACGTCGTCGCCTACGACTGGGGCCTGAAGCGCGCGATGCTCCGCCTGCTCGCCGACGCCGGCTGCCGCGTCACGGTCGTGCCGTCGCGCACCTCCGCCGAGGCGGCCCTCGCGCTCGGGCCGGACGGCGTCTTCCTCACCAACGGACCGGGCGATCCGGACGCCGTGGTCGGGGCGCGCGAGGCGGTGGCCGGGATCCTCGGCAGGGTCCCGATCTTCGGGATCTGCCTCGGCCACCAGATCCTCGCGCTCGCGCTCGGCGCGAAGACCTACAAGCTCAAGTTCGGCCACCGCGGCGCGAACCAGCCCGTGCAGGACCTCGCGACGGGCAAGGTGGACATCACCGCCCAGAACCACGGCTTCGCGGTGGACGCGGCGAGCCTGGGCGCGCGGGCCAAGGTCACGCACCTCAACCTGAACGACAAGACCGTCGAGGGCATCGAGGTGCTCGACGCCCCCGCCTTCGGCGTCCAGTACCACCCCGAGTCCTCGCCCGGCCCCCACGACGCCCGTGCGCTCTTCGGGCGGTTCGTCTCGATGATGGAGCGCCGCCGATGACCCTGCAGGCGCTCCACGATCGGCTGCTCGCGTGGGGCACCGCCGAGCCGCGGAAGGACCGGCTGCTGGACGCGCGCCGGGCGCACTTCGGCGCGTACGGTGAGCCCCACGAGGAGGATCGCAGCTACGAGTCGCGCATCAACGGGATGCTCGACAGCTACCTCTACGACCACCGCGCGGGCGGCGCCGGGCCGACGACGCTCGAGGAGTTCCTCGAGGCGGAGGGGACCTCGCTCACGGCCGAGGACCGCGCCGCCTTCCTCGCCCTGGGCCAGAACGTGCACGCGCTGTTCGAGGTCCGGCGGATCTCCGAGGGGAAGTTGCGGGTCCGCGATCTCTTCACCGGGAAGGATCACGACGTCACCGAGCGGCGCCAGCTCGTCGGCCTGGAGAAGGGCGACGTGCTCGAGGCGCGGCTGCTGCCGTTCGAGGGACAGCTCTTCTTCTCGGGCGCGTTCCTCTACCACCCGCGCGAGGCGCGGCGGGCGATCCTGGCCGAGGTGAAGCGCCGGAAGAAGGCCGCCGGCAAGGGGGGCACGCCCGACGTGGCGGGGCTCCTGGCGCTCCTGTCCCGGATGGCGTTCAAGCTGGAGCGGTACCGGAACGTCCGGCTCGAGTCGATCTACGACTTCTCGCCGGAGGCGGTCCGGCTCGCCATGCCCGCGCCGCGGGGCTGAGGGGCTCCTCGTCCCGCCGGGGGTCGAGGCGCCCGCCGTGCCCTCGGACGGGGCGCCCTGCTGCACGGCGGGGCGCGCGGCAGCACAATCTGGGTGTCGTGGACCTCGAACTCCTCGAGTCCCTCCCGGACGCGCTGGTCATCGCGGACGAGCAGGGCACCATCCTGTTCGTCAACTCGAGCGGCGAGGCGCTGTTCGGCTATCCGCGCGCGGACCTCGTCGGCAGGCCGATCGAGGTGCTCCTCCCTGCGCGGTACCGCGTCATGCACCAGGTCCACCGGGCGAGCTACCAGGCGGCTCCCCGCCGGAGGCCGATGGGGCTGGGGCTCGACCTCTCGGCCCTGCGGCGGGATGGCACCGAGTTCCCGGCGGAGATCAGCCTCTCGCCCATCCAGGTGGACGGGAAGCCGTGCACCATCGCGGCGGTGCGCGACGTCGCCGAACGCCGGAAGATGGAGGAGCGGGCGCGGCTGTGGCGCAAGGCGCAGGAGGAGGTCCGCGAGCGCGACGAGTTCCTCTCCATCGCGTCGCACGAGCTCCGCACGCCGATCACCGCGCTCCAGCTCCAGCTCCAGCTCCTGCAGAAGGCCGCGACGCGCCTCCAGGGTGCGGGGCCCCAGGTGCTGGACCCGAAGCTCCGCTCGCTCGAGCGCCAGACCCGTCGGCTCTCCCTGCTCGTCAACGAGCTGCTCGACGTGTCCCGGATGCGCCTCGGCCGGCTCGAGCTCCGCCTCGAGGAAGCGGACCTCGCAGAGGTGGCCCGCGAGGCGGCGACCCACGTCGAGGTGGACATCGGCCGGAGCGGCTCGCAGCTCGCCTACGACCTCGTGCCCGCGCCGGCCCGGTTCGATCGGCTGCGGCTCGAGCAGGTCGTCGGGAACCTGCTCGTGAACGCCGGCAAGTTCGGCGAGGGGAAGCCGGTCCGGCTCCGCGTCTGGCCGGACGGTGCGTTCGTGCTCCTGGAGGTCTCGGATCAGGGCATCGGCATCGCCCCCGAGCATCAGGCGCGCGTCTTCGAGCGGTTCCAGCGCGCCGTCCCCGCACAGCACTTCGGCGGCCTCGGCCTCGGGCTCTACGTGGCGCGGCAGATCGTCGAGGCGCACGGGGGGACGATCGACGTCGCGAGCGAGGCCGGCGCGGGGGCGACCTTCACCGTCCGCCTCCCGAAGGATCCGCCACCCCCGCGGCCCGTCCAGGAGGTGGGAGAGGCGGACCCCGCGGTCCACTAGTCCGTTTTGACGCACGGCCGATTGCTTGACCGGGCCGAAACGCTTGCGATACGTCTCGGGCCCATCTCGGGCGGCAGGCGAGCAGCAGCCCGGTTAGACCGAGGGCGTTCGAGGCCCCTGGGGCCGCAACACTCCGTTCACATCGAGGTCACACATGCCTGACGCCCGGCCCGTGGTGCCGCAGCACGGCGCGAAGATCACCCTCGTCGGCGGGAAGCTCTCCGTCCCCGACCACCCCATCATCCCCTTCATCGAGGGCGACGGCACCGGCCGCGACATCTGGCGCGCCAGCGTCCGCGTGTTCGATGCCGCCGTGAAGAAGGCGTACGGGGGCAAGCGGTCCATCGCCTGGGCCGAGGTCTACGCCGGAGAGAAGGCGTTCAAGCGGTTCAACGACTGGCTCCCCGAGGAGACCATCGAGGCGTTCCGCGAGTACGTCATCGGGATCAAGGGCCCGCTCACCACGCCCATCGGCGGCGGCATCCGCTCGCTCAACGTCGCCCTCCGCCAGCTGCTCGATCTGTACGTGTGCCTGCGGCCGGTGCGCTGGTTCAAGGGCGTGCCCTCGCCGGTGAAGCGGCCGGACAAGGTGGACATGGTGATCTTCCGCGAGAACACGGAGGACATCTACGCCGGCATCGAGTGGGAGGCGGGGAGCGAGGCGGCGAAGAAGGTGCTCGCCTTCCTCGAGCGCGAGTTCCCGAAGGAGCACAAGAAGGTCCGGTTCCCGGAGACGAGCGGCGTCGGGCTGAAGCCCGTGTCGCGCGACGGCACCGAGCGGCTGGTCCGCGCGGCGATCTCCTACGCCCTCGCGAACCGCCGCAAGAGCGTGACGCTCGTCCACAAGGGCAACATCATGAAGTTCACCGAAGGTGCGTTTCGCGGATGGGGCTACGCCCTCGCGGAGAGCGAGTTCGGCGACCGGGTCTACACGTGGGAGCAGTGGGAGCGGACCAAGGCGGCGAAGGGGGAGGACGCGGCCAACGCCGAGCAGAAGGAGGCGCTCGCCGCCGGGCGGGTGCTCGTGAAGGACGCCATCGCCGACATCACGCTCCAGCAGGTGCTCACCCGCCCGGACGAGTTCGACGTGATCGCCACCCTCAACCTGAACGGCGACTACCTGTCGGACGCGCTCGCTGCGCAGGTGGGCGGGATCGGCATCGCCCCCGGCGGCAACGCCAACTACGTCACCGGCCACGCCATCTTCGAGGCGACGCACGGGACCGCGCCGAAGTACGCCGACCTCGACCGCGTGAACCCCGGTTCGGTGATCCTCTCCGGCGAGATGATGCTCCGGCACATGGGCTGGACCGAGGCTGCGGACCTCATCATCCGCGGGATGGACGGGGCCATCACGGGTCACCGCGTCACCTACGACTTCGCGCGGCTCATGAAGGCGGAGGGGGTGGCGGACGCCGTCGAGGTCAAGTGCTCGGAGTTCGGCGACGAGATCGTGAAGTACATGCAGTGACACCGCGCCCGCGGGCGCACCAGGGAGGTCGGGACATGGCAGCTCGGAAGAAGATCGCGCTCATCGGCGCGGGGCAGATCGGCGGCACGCTCGCGCTCCTCGCCGGGCAGCGCTCGCTCGGCGACGTCGTGCTCGTGGACATCATGGAGGGCGTCGCGAAGGGCAAGGCGCTCGACCTGCAGGAGACCCGCGGCGTCTTCGGGTTCGACGTCGAGCTGACCGGCGCGGGCACCACGGACTACGGGGCGATCAAGGGCGCCGACGTGTGCATCGTCACCGCGGGCATCCCGCGGAAGCCGGGCATGAGCCGCGAGGACCTGCTCAAGGTCAACCTCGAGGCCATCTCCAAGGTCGCGCAGGGCATCAAGGAGAACGCGCCCGACGCCTTCGTGATCGTCGTGACGAACCCGCTCGACTCCATGGTCTACGCGATGCAGAAGGGGACGGGCTTCCCGCCGCACCGCGTGGTGGGCATGGCCGGCGTCCTCGACACGGCCCGGTTCCAGTACTTCGTGGGCGCCGCCGCGGGCGTTTCGCCGCAGGACGTGACCGCGCTCGTGCTCGGCGGCCACGGCGACGACATGGTGCCGCTCCTCCGGTACTCCTCCGCGAACGGCGTCCCGCTCACGAAGCTGCTGGACAAGGCCACGCTCGATGCGATCGTGGAGCGCACGCGGAAGGGGGGCGGCGAGATTGTTCAGCTCCTCGGCACCGGCTCCGCCTTCTACGCGCCCGCGATCTCGGCGATCACGATGGCGGAGTCGTACCTGCAGGACAAGAAGCGCGTCCTGACGTGCTCGGCGTACCTGGACGGCCCGTACGGCGTGAAGGGGCTGTTCGTGGGCGTGCCCGCGGTGATCGGCGCCGGCGGGGTCGAGCGCATCCTGGAGGTCGAGCTCGACGCGGCCGAGAAGGCGATGTTCGAGAAGTCTGTCGCCAGCGTCAGAAAGTCCGTCTCCGAGACGGGGCTGTAGCCTGTAGAATCCTCCCGCTTTCGACCGCCGGCCCCCGGATCCCGGGGGTCGGCTTCTTCTGCCGGGAGGCGAGATGTCCGAGGCCGCCACAGCTGCGCCTGCGAAGGATCACTCCTTTCTGCTGCGCAAGCTCCACTCGCTGAGCGGGATCGTGCCGGTGGGCGCGTTCCTTCTCTTCCACCTCTTCGAAAACCTGAAGATCGGGATCGGCCCGAAGGCGTATGAGCACGCCATCGAGAGCCTCTGGGGCCTCGCCCCGCGCCCGGTCTTCTACGCCATCGAGGTCGGCTTCCTGCTCGTGCCCATCCTGTTCCACGCGCTGTACGGGTTCTGGATCTGGTACACGGGCGCGTCCAACACCGCCGAGTACCCGTACCGGCGGAACTGGCTCTACACCGCCCAGCGGTGGAGCGGCCTCGTCGCCTTCGCGTACATGGCGCTGCACGTCTGGCAGCTCCGGATCATGCCGGAGGGGCAGCTCGCCCTGCTCCGCGGGCCGGACGACCTCCCGACGTTCGCCCAGGTGCAGCACGCGGTGACGCCGTGGTTCTGGACGATCACGTACGCGATCGGCGGGATCGCCGCCGCGTTCCACCTCGGCAACGGGCTGTTCGGCTTCGCCTACTCCTGGGGCCTCGCGGTCGGTCGCAAGGCGCAGGCGCGGGTGGAGCTCCTGGGGTGGGGCGTGTTCCTCGCGCTCTCCGCCGCGATCCTCTACACGATCATCCGCATCCACATCCCCGTCGTTCACTGAAGCAGCGAGGATCGAACTCCATGGCCGAAGGTCGTTACATCGTGGTCGGCGGCGGACTCGCCGGCCTCATGACGGTGCTGAAGCTCGCCGAGGCGGGCAAGCGCGTGGACGTGTTCTCCGTCGTCCCCGTGAAGCGCTCGCACTCGGTCTGCGCCCAGGGCGGCATCAACGGCGCGGTGAACACCAAGGGGGAAGGGGATCACCCCGACATCCACGTGAAGGACACGCTCAAGGGCGGCGACTTCCTCGCCGAGCAGCCGCCCGTGAAGGGCATGTGCTACGCGGCGCCGGGCATCATCTACCTGCTCGACCGCATGGGCGTGACCTTCAACCGGACGCCCGAGGGGTTCATCGACTTCCGGCGGTTCGGCGGGACGCTCCACCACCGCACGGCCTTCGCCGGCGCCACCACCGGCCAGCAGCTCCTCTACGCGCTGGACGAGCAGGTCCGGCGGTACGAGGTCGAGGGGCTCGTCCGGAAGTTCGAGTACTGGGAGTACCTCGGCAACGTCGTCGACGACGACGGCGCCTGCCGCGGCATCGTCGCCGCCGACCTGCGGACCCTAGAGCTCCAGGCCTTCCCGGCCGAGGCGGTCTGCCTCGCCACGGGCGGGCCGGGCGTCGTGTTCGGACGCTCGACCAACTCCGTCATCAACACCGGCTCGGCCGCCGCCCGCGCCTACGTCGAGGGCGCGATCTACGCCAACGGCGAGTTCATCCAGGTCCACCCCTCGGCCATCCCCGGCGACGACAAGCTCCGCCTCATGAGCGAGTCGCTCCGGGGGGAGGGCGGCCGCGTCTGGGTGCCGTCCGACGGGCGCGCCACCGACCCGGTCACCGGGAAGCCCATGCCGCCCAGGGGCGAGCCCTGGTACTTCCTCGAGGAGCGCTACCCGAAGTTCGGGAACCTCGTCCCCCGCGACGTCGGCACCCGCGAGATCTTCCAGGTCTGCCGCGAGATGAAGATGGGCGTCGGCGGCCGCGACGCCGTCTACCTCGACATGACGCACATCCCGCCGGACGTGCTCACCCGCAAGCTCGGCGGCGTGCTCGAGATCTACGAGAAGTTCCGCGGCGTCGATCCGCGCCACGTGCCCATGGAGATCTTCCCGGGCATGCACTACTCGATGGGCGGCCTCTGGGTGGACTACGAGGCGGACGCCAAGGCCAACATCGTCCCCTCGCACCGGAACCACGCGACGAACGTCCCCGGGCTCTACGCCGCCGGCGAGTGCGAGTACCAGTACCACGGCGCGAACCGCCTCGGCGCCAACTCGCTCCTCTCCTGCATCTACGCCGGGCAGATCGCCGGCCCCGCGATGGCGCTCTACGCCAAGGGGGCGAAGGCTTCGGCCGAGGCCGTGCCCGCGGCGGTGCTCGAGCGGGCGAAGAAGTACTGGGCGGACCGGTTCGAGGCGATCCGCGGGCTCTCCGGGAAGGAGAACCCGTGGCGGATCGCGCGGGACCTCGGCGACGTGATGACCGAGAACTGCACGGTCGTCCGCGAGAACGGGAAGCTCCGGCGGACGCTCGAGCAGCTCGACGAGCTCTGCGCCCGGGCCAAGGACGTGAACGTCCTCGACACCGGCAAGACGATGAACCAGTCGCTCGCCTTCGTGAACCAGCTCTGGAACATGCTGGAGCTCGCGAAGGTCATCGCGAAGGGCGCGCTCCTCCGCGACGAGTTCCGCGGCTCCCACTACAAGCCGGAGTACGCGCTCCCCCGCCCGAAGACCAAGAGCCCGAAGGACGACCCGGACTTCATGGCCCTGTGGACGGCCAACACGGAGAAGTGGCGGAAGACGACGATGGCCCGGTTCACCGAGAAGGGTCCCGACATCACGTACCGTGACATCCCCACCCCGGTGCTCGCTCCCGAGCCGCGGCACTACGACTAGGCGCCGAGGATCCCAGCCATGAAGACCCAGAACGGCAAGAACGCGGTCTCCGCGCCCACCCCGAGCCACATCGAGATCCGCGTCAAGCGCCAGGGCGGTCCGGACCAGCCGGCGCACTACGAGACCTTCAAGCTGCCCTACAAGCCGAACCTCAACGTCATCTCCTGCCTCCAGGAGATCCAGCGGACGCCGGTCACCGCCGAAGGTGAGAAGACCACGCCGGTGGTCTGGGACTGCAGCTGCCTCGAGGAGGTCTGCGGCGCCTGCAGCATGGTGGTGAACGGCAAGGTGCGGCAGGCCTGCACCGCGCTCATCGACCAGCTCGAGCAGCCGGTGACCCTCGAGCCGATGACCAAGTTCCCGCTCGTGCGGGACCTCATGGTCGATCGGCAGCGGATGTTCGAGTCGCTGAAGAAGGTCCGGGCCTGGGTCCCGATCGACGGGACCCACGACCTCGGGCCGGGCCCGCGCCAGGCGGCGAAGGACCAGGAGTGGATGTACGTCCTCTCGACCTGCATGACCTGCGGCTGCTGCCTCGAGGCCTGCCCGCAGGTGAACGAGGACAGCCCGTTCATGGGCCCGGCGCCGATCAACCAGGTCCGGCTCTTCAACGCGCACCCGACCGGAAAGTTGAACCGCGAGGACCGGACCCGGGCTCTCATGGGGGCTGACGGCATCCAGGGCTGCGGAAAGAGCCAGAACTGCGTAGAGGTGTGCCCGAAGCGGATCCCGCTCACGACGTCTCTCGCCGAGATGTTCCGGGCCACCACGATCCAGGCCGTCAAGGACTGGGTTCGGCAGGAGGGCCCGGGGGAGTAAGCCCGGATGAAGATCCACGAGTACCAGGCCAAGCAGATCCTCCGACAGTACGGGGTCGCAGTCCCCCGCGGCCTCGTCGCCACGACGGCGGTCGAGGCCGAGGCGGATGCCCGCCAGCTCGGCGGCACCGTCGTGGTCAAGGCCCAGATCCACGCCGGGGGCCGCGGCAAGGGGGGCGGCGTCAAGCTGGCCCGCTCGCCGGACGAGGCGCGGGCGCACGCGCAGGCCATGCTGGGCATGATGCTCCGGACCCCGCAGACCGGGCCGGAGGGGCAGCGGGTCCGCAAGGTCTACATCGAGGAGGGCTGCCGGATCGCCCGGGAGCTCTACCTCGGCCTCACGCTCGACCGCGACGTCGGCCGGATGGCGATCATGGCCTCGGCCGAGGGCGGCATGGACATCGAGGAGGTGGCGGCGAAGCACCCGGAGAAGATCCTCCGGGAGTGGATCGACCCGCTCCTCGGCCTCGCGCCGTTCCAGGCGCGGCGCCTCGCCTTCGGGCTCGGGCTCATGGGCGATTCGGTCTCGGCCTTCGTGAAGTTCGCCGGCGGCCTGTACCAGGCGTGCGTGGCCACGGACGCGTCGCTCGTGGAGATCAACCCGCTCGTGGTGACGGCGGAGGGCGCGGTGCTGGCGCTCGACGCCAAGATGAACTTCGACGACAACGCCATCTTCCGCCACCGCGACGTGGCCGCGCTCCGCGATCCCGACGAGGAGGATCCGAAGGAGGCGCAGGCGAAGGTCCACGACCTCTCGTACATCGCGCTCAAGGGCGACATCGGGTGCATGGTCAACGGGGCCGGCCTCGCCATGGCCACCATGGACGCCATCCAGCTCTCCGGGGGGCAGCCGGCCAACTTCCTCGACGTGGGCGGCGGAGCGGACGAGGCCAAGGTCACCGCGGCGTTCAAGATCCTGCTCTCCGATCCCGACGTGAAGGCGGTGCTCGTCAACATCTTCGGCGGCATCATGAAGTGCGACGTCATCGCGAACGGCATCGTGGCCGCGGCGCGGCAGGTCGCGCTCCGGATCCCGCTGGTGGTCCGGCTCGAGGGGACGAACGTCGAGATGGGGAAGAGGATCCTCGCCGAGAGCGGGCTGCGCATCACGCCCGCCGACGACCTCGGCGACGCCGCCCGGAAGGCGGTCGCGGCGGTGCGGAGGACGGCATGAGCATCCTGGTCGATCGCAAGACGCGGGTGCTGGTCCAGGGGATCACCGGGGCGGCGGGGAGCTTCCACGCCCGCCAGATGAAGTCCTACGGGACCGCGCTGGTCGCGGGCGTCACGCCGGGACGCGGCGGGAGCCTCTTCGACGAGGAGGTCCCGGTGTTCGACACCGTGACGGAGGCCGTGCGCCGGACGGGGGCGACCGCCTCGGCGATCTTCGTGCCGCCGGCGGGCGCGGCCGACGCCATCGTCGAGGCGGCCGAGGCGGGCATCGCGCTCGTGGTGGCGATCACCGAGGGCATCCCCATCCTCGACATGGTCCGCGTGCGGCGGGCGCTCGAGTCGCGGCCGGGGACCCGGCTCATCGGACCGAACTGCCCCGGCATCATCACGCCCGACCAGTGCAAGATCGGGATCATGCCGGGGCACATTCACCGCCTCGGGCGCGTCGGCGTGGTCTCCCGCTCCGGGACGCTCACGTACGAGGCGGTGAAGCAGCTCACCGACCTCGGGCTCGGGCAGTCCACCGCGGTGGGCATCGGCGGCGATCCCGTCCACGGGACCGACTTCGTGGACGTGCTCCGGCTCTTCCAGGACGACCCCGGGACGGACGCCGTCATCATGATCGGCGAGATCGGCGGGGCCGAGGAGGAGAAGGCCGCGGCGTTCATCCGCGACCACCTGACGAAGCCCGTCGTCGGCTTCATCGCCGGCCGGACCGCGCCGCCCGGCAAGCGGATGGGCCACGCCGGCGCCGTCATCTCCGGCGGAACCGGGACCGCCGAGGCGAAGATGGAGGCGATGAAGAAGGCGGGGGTGACCGTCGTGGACGGCCCGCACCTGCTGGGGCAGGCGATGAAGGACCTGCTCGAGCTGCGGGCGAGGGCGCGGCCGCGGGCGCCGGCGGCGAAGAGCGAGGGCGGGGGGAAGAACGGCAGGAAGGCGGCCGGCGGAAAGAAGGCCGCCAAGCGGGGGAAGGCGAAGGTTTCGAACAGAAGACGGCGATGAACCCACCGGGCACGGGCTCGGGCACGGGCACGCGCGCGGGAAGACAGCGAGGGACGTGCACACATGGCGATCGAGCGGACGCTTTCCATCATCAAGCCGGACGGTCTCGAGAAGGCGGTCATCGGCAAGGTCATCGCGCGGTTCGAGGAGAAGGGGCTGAAGCCCGTGGCGATGCGGCTGACGCGGCTCTCGCGGGCGGAGGCCGAGGGGTTCTACGCCGTCCACCGTGAGCGGCCGTTCTTCCCCGCGCTCGTCGAGTTCATGACCAGCGGTCCGGTGGTCCTCATGGTGCTCGAGGGCGAGGGCGCCATCGCGCGCAACCGCGAGGTGATGGGGGCGACGAACCCCGCCAACGCCGCCCCCGGGACGCTCCGGAAGGACTTCGCATCGGACGTGCAGCGGAACACCGTCCACGGCTCGGACAGCCCGGAGAACGCGAAGACCGAGATCGCGTACTTCTTCCCCGAGGTGCAGATCTGCTCGTACGAGTGGAAGCGGTAGCGTCCCGAGCCCGAGCCCGGCGGCCTGGCTTCCGTGCGCTTCCCCGCTCGCCCCAGACCGAGTCCGGGCCTTGGGGTATGATGCTGGGCCCGATGGGCTTACTCCCCGGCGGGAGGGTTCGTCGCAGCCGGGCACGGGGCTCGGACACGGGCACGGGCTCGGAAAGTAGAGGAGACGCTTGGACGTAGTGCCGGTCTGGAAATGGCTCCTGGCCGCCTTCTTCGTGGCCGGGTCGGCGTTCTGCTCCGGCACCGAGACGGCGCTCACCGCCCTCGGTGACGCGCGCGCGCGGCACCTCCGCGACGGCGGAGGGAGGCGGGCACGCCTCCTCGGGCTGTGGGTCGAGCACCCCGAGCGCGTCCTCTCGACGCTCCTCATCGGCAACACGCTCGTGAACATCGGCGCCGGGGCCCTCGCGGCGGCGCTGGCCCTCGACGTCGCGGCCTGGACCGGCCTGTCGGCCGCCACCTCGGTGGCGATCGCCACGGCCGGCATGACGGCGGTCGTGCTCTTCGTCGGCGAGATCCTCCCGAAGACGGTCGCGAAGCGGCACCCGGTCCGGATCGCGCTCACCAGCCTCCCCGTCGTCCACGCGCTCTGCTTCGTCCTCTGGCCGCTCTCGGCCGGCGTCACCCGCGCCACGTCGCGCCTGCTGCGGCTCCTCGGCGTCGGGCCGGGTCCGTCGGTCACCGGCGAGGAGATCGAGTACCTCATCGAGATGGGCACGCGCGAGGGCGCGCTCGATCCGGTCAAGGAGGAGCTGCTCAACAGCGTGCTCGAGTTCGCCGACCGCGTCGCCCGCGAGATCATGGTCCCGCGGACGCGCATGGTGGCGATCGATCGCGACGCGCCGCCCGACGCGCTCGTCCGCGTCATCACCGAGAACCCGTACAGCCGCATGCCCGTCTACCAGGGGACGGTGGACGAGGTCGTGGGCATCCTCATCGTCCGCGAGATCGTGGGCGAGCTGCGGCACGGCGGACCGATCGAGCTCGCGCGCCACCTCAAGCCCGCCTTCTTCGTGCCGGAGGCGATGAAGATCTCGCGGCTGCTGAAGGAGATGCAGCGGCGCCGCACGCACCTCGCGATCGTCGTCGACGAGTTCGGGGGGACGAGCGGTCTCGTCACGCTGGAGGACGTCCTCGAGGAGATCGTGGGCGAGATCCAGGACGAGGCCGACGTGGAGACCGCGAAGGTGAAGGAGATCGCGCCGGGCGTCTGGCTTGCGGACGCCGGGATCCCCCTCCACGAGCTCGAGGCGTACCTGAACCGCGCCGCCGGGCGCGGCGGAAGCGAGGAGGGCGGACCGCCTCCGGCGCTGCGGTTCCCGGAGGGCGGCGACTACGAGACCCTGGGCGGCTTCGTGACGGCGACCGCGGGGCGCGTCCCGGCGGTCGGCTCGATCGTGGTGTGGGACGACCTCACCTTGACGGTGCGGGCGGGCGACGAGCGCCGCGTGACCCGCGTGGAGATCGCCCGCCGCGGCGAGGCGCCGGCGCAGCCGGTCGCGCGGGCGGCCGCCGCGTCTTAAGAGACGGATCCGATGGACGAGACGACCACGCTCCCCGAGGGCGACTCCCGGCTGGCCGCCGAGCCCCCGCGCGACGAGCGCCCCGACCTGCGGGGCCTGCCGCTCGACGTGCTCGGGCGGCTCGTCGCCGACCTCGGCGAGCGCCCGTTCCGGGCGCGGCAGCTCTATCGCTGGCTCCACCGGAGAGGCGCGGCGAGCCTCGACGAGATGAGCGATCTCCGCCGCGAGCTCCGGGCCGAGCTCGGACGCCGGGCGCGCCTCACCACGCTCGAGCGGGCGAGCGAGCAGCGCTCGGAGGACGGCACGATCAAGTGGGCGTGGCGCACCGCCGACGGGAAGCTCGTCGAGTCGGTCTACCTGCCCGAGCCGGACCGCAAGACGCTCTGCGTCTCGACGCAGGTCGGCTGCGCCGTCGGCTGCGCGTTCTGCCTCACCGCCACGATGGGCCTGTCCCGGAACCTGACGGCGGCGGAGATCGTGGACCAGGTCCATCGCGCGAACCGGCGGCTGGTGGAGCTCGGGGAGGGGAGCGCGCCGCGCCCCCTCACCAACCTCGTCTTCATGGGCATGGGCGAGCCGCTCGCCAACTACAAGCACCTGAAGCTCGCGCTCGACCTGCTCCTCTCCGAGGACGGCCCCAACTTCTCGCACCGCCACGTCACGGTCTCCACCTCCGGCCTCGTCCCGCTCATCGGCAGGTTCGGCGCCGAGACCTCGGTCAAGCTCGCCATCTCGCTCAACGCCACCACCGACGCGCAGCGCGACGCGCTCATGCCGATCAACAAGCGCTACCCGATCGCGGCGCTGCTCGAGGCCTGCCGCGCCTTCCCGATGCGCAACGGCCGCCGGATCACCTTCGAGTACGTGCTGCTCGGCGGCGTCAACGACACCCTCGACGACGCCCGGCGCCTGGCCCAGCTCGTCCGCGGGATCCCCGCCAAGGTGAACCTCATCCCGTACAACGAGAACCCGGGCCTCGGCTTCTCCGCCCCGGCGCCGGAGGCGGTCCAGGCGTTCCTCGACGTCCTCGTCGCGAAGGACCTCACGGTGGTCGTGCGGCGGAGCCGCGGGCGCGACATCTCCGCCGCCTGCGGCCAGCTCGCCCGCGAGGGCGGCCCCGGGAGGCCGATCAAGGCGGGGGGGCCGAAGCGGCCGGCCCCCCCGGACCCCCCGCTCGCTCCGGCCCAGCCTCCTCCGGCTGGACCTGCGCTCGCTGGTTCGAGATCCGGCCGTTGACCCGCGCCGCGGAGCCGCGCTAAACGAGCCGCTGCGTGCCCGCTCCCGGGCACGATCGACGCTCCGGGAGAGATCGCATGTCGCTCGTCGTGGTGGGATCCGTCGCCCTCGACTCGCTGGAGACGCCCTTCGGGCGGCGGGAGGAGGTGCTCGGCGGCGCGGCGTCGTACTTCTCCACCGCCGCGAGCTTCTTCGAGCCGCCGCGCGTCGTGGCGGTCGTGGGCGAGGACTTCCCGGTCGCCCACCTCGAGTTCCTCGCCTCGCGCGGGGTCGACCTCGCCGGGCTCGTCCGCCGGCCCGGCAAGACCTTCCGCTGGAAGGGGCGCTACGAGTTCGACCTCAACGTCGCGCACACGCTCGACACGCAGCTCAACGTGTTCGCCGAGTTCCGGCCCGAGCTGCCCGAGGCCTACCGCGACTCCGAGTACGTCTTCCTCGCGAACATCGACCCCGACCTCCAGCGGGCGGTCCTCGATCAGGTGCGCAGGCCGGCGTTCGTCGGCTGCGACACGATGAACTACTGGATCTCCTCGAAGCGCGAGAGCCTGCTCCGGACGCTCCGGCACGTGGACATGCTCTTCGTGAACGACGCCGAGGCCCGGCAGCTCGCCGGCGAGCACAACGTGGTGAAGGCGGCGGCCGCGATCCTGTCCATGGGGCCGAAGGCGCTCGTGGTGAAGCGGGGCGAGTACGGCGCCCTCCTGTTCACCGACGGCGAGGTGTTCTCCGCGTCCGCGGTGCCGCTCGCCGCGGTGTTCGATCCCACGGGCGCGGGCGACAGCTTCGCCGGCGGCTTCATGGGCTACGTCGCGCGGGCGCGCCGCCTCGACAAGGGCAGCCTCCGCCGGGCGATCGTGGTGGGGAGCGTGGTCGCGAGCTTCGTGTGCGAGCAGTTCTCGCTCGACCGGCTGCGCACCCTCCGGCCCGACGAGATCGCCGCGCGGTACGACGAGCTCCGGCGGCTCGCCCACTTCGAGGCGCTCGAGCCCGGCGCGCTCCGCGGGGCCGCGGGCGGTTGACGCTGCGGCGGCTCGGCGGCTACGATGCCGCAGCCGGACGGCGAATCGCTCTGGCTTCGCCCTCGCCCCGTCGGCGGGCCGAGCCCGCCTCCGCCCGCGAATGCGCATCGGGATCCTCTCGGACATCCACTCGAACCTCGAGGCGCTGACGGAGGTCCTCTCCGCGCTCGAGAAGCACCGCACCGACCTGCGTGTGTGCCTGGGCGACGTGGTCGGCTACGGGGCGAGCCCGAACGAGTGCTGCGCGCTCATCCGCGAGCACTGCCAGGTCACGCTGCTGGGCAACCACGACGCCGCGGTCAGCGGGCGGATGGAGTACAGCTTCTACTACGACGCCGCCCGGCACGCGCTCGACTGGACGGCCGCCCGGCTCGCCCCGGAGCACCTCGAGTGGCTGAAGGGCCTCCCGTACGCGCACGCGGTCGAAGGCGTCGGCTTCAGCCACGGCAACCCGGTCGACCCGCCGGCGTTCGAGTACGTGTTCGCGATGGAGCAGGCGTACGAGCTCCTCCCGCGCGCCGCGAGGCTGCCGGAGGTGAGCTTCCTCGGCCACTCCCATCTCTGCAAGACGTTCGCCCTGCACGGCGCGGACGAGGTGCACGAGGTGCTGGCAGGACGGTTCACGCTCCGGCGGGGCGGCTACAAGTACGTGGTTTCCGTCGGTTCGGTCGGCCAGCCGCGCGATTGCGACAACCGCGCCGGGTTCGTGATCTTCGACACCGACCGGCGCACGGTCGAGTTCCACCGCGTGCCCTACGACATCGAGACCTCCGCGCAGAAGATCTTCGACGCGGACCTCGCGCTCAACTTCGGGAAGCGGCTGTTCCTCGGGGTCTGATCGTCGGCCGCTCACCGCCGCTCGTCGGATTCGATCCTTCCGGTGCCAGGGCAGGTCCAGCATCCGCCTCGTGGTTGGGGCGGTTCCGAGGGGCGGATCCGGCCTCCGCGCCCAACGCGACGAGGGTGCCGGCGAGTTCCGGCCACGCGCCCCCAGGCGAGGCGTACGGAGAGCGAACGCGCTCGCTCGCAGGTCGACCGGCTCACACCACGCTCAGGTGCGTGGTGAGGCGGTGAACGGTCACGAGCCCGTCCAGGTCGAGCGCCGCCACCGAGAGCGCGCCGTCGACCGCGAGCCGGGTCGCGGAGACGGCGGGGAGGGCGCCCAGGATCTCGCCCGTCTCGAGCGCGTGGAACGACAGCCCGTCCCCGGCGACGACCAGCGTGTCGCGCGCCGCCGCGAGCGGGCGCGGGCCGCGCCAGGCGCCCTCGGGGGCCGGGCGCGACCAGCGCG
>JAEYOU010000677.1 GCA_023411405.1 Pseudomonadota bacterium
GCGCCGGCGTCCTCCACCTCGTCGCCGCGGACGGGCTGCTCCGCGCGCGCTGGGGTCCCGCGCCGCCCGCGCCGGAGCTCCCCGCCCGGATCGCCGTGGCCGCATCCGCCGTGCGGCTCGCCGGGAGCGCCACGTGCCGGTTCAAGACGCTGAGCTACCTCGACAACCGGCTCCTCCACCGGGAGGCCGAGGAGCGCGGCCTCTTCGACGTCGTCGCCCTCGACGAGCGCGGCCGCCTCGCGGACGGCGGGCGGACAAACCTCTTCCTCGTCCTCGGCGGCCGGGTCCTGACGCCGCCCACCGCGGACGGCGCCCTGCCCGGCGTCGCGCGGCGCGTGCTGCTCGAGGCCGGCCTGGCCGAGGAGCGCAGCGTCGGCCCCGAGGAGCTCGAGCTGGCCGAGGGCGTCTTCGTCGCGAACGCGCTCCGCGGGGTGATCCCGGTGCGGGCCGATCCAGGCGGCCGGGTGGAGGACTGCGCGGCGGCGCTCGCGTGAGCCCCGCCGCGCGCCCCCTCGTCAGGGATCTGCGACGACGTCGAAGGTAGCGGTCACGCTCGCGGCGTCTGCCATCGGGATCACACACAACGCCCCGGTGCCCGTGCAGGCCCCGCTCCAGCCCGCGAACGTCGCGCCCTCCGCGGCGGCCGCGGTGAGCGTCACCTGCGTCGCGGCCGAGAAGGTCGCGCTGCAGGTCGCGCCGCAGTCGATCCCGGCGGGCGTGGTCGAGACCGTCCCGGTCCCCGTGCCCGCCTTCGTCACCGCCACCTCCTCCCGGAACCCGCGGTGGATGTACGGGAGGACCAGCTTGCCGGACTGCGTGAGCTCGTCCGCGGTCCATGGGCCTTCGGAGTCCGCGCCCGGCGCGAGCGCGCTCGCGGTCTCGACCTTGTCGTGCATCGACCAGTTGGCGGAGCCGATCTGGTTCGCGTCCATCCAGTCGAACCAGGCGCGGGTCGCGGGCTCGTTGAACCCGCCGTTGCCGGACGCGTCGCAGGTGCCGTACTCGGTCACGAACAGCGCGGCGCCGCGGTCCAGGGCCGTGTCGGCCTTGGTGCGGAGCCCCTGTCCGTGCGTGTTCGCGTAGAAGTGGAGCGTGTAGGCGACGTTCGGATCGTCGACCGGATCGGCGGCGGCGACGTCCACGTCCTGCGACCAGAACGGGCTCCCCACGACGACGAGGTTCTCGCTCCCGGCGTCGCGGATCGAGCCGATCACGGCCTCGTGGTAGGGCTTGAGGTCCTCGCTCCAGTCGTAGTCGTCGCGCGGCGGCTCGTTGAACGTCTCCCAGATGAGATTGGGCGCGTCCGCGTACTCCGCCGCGAGCGTGGAGAAGAAGCTCTGCGCGTTCGCCTGCTGCAGCTCGTGGCTGTGCCAGTCCACGATCACGTACACGCCCTTGTCGATGGCGCCGTCGATCACCGCCCGGGCGCGGTCGAGGTTCGCCTCGTCCCCGGCGGCGATCGCCGCCCGCACCACGGTCGCGTTCCACGAGTCCGCGAGGCTCCCGACGAGCGCGGCGTTGTAGAACCGCTCCGCGTGCCACCCGGTGGTGCTCCAGAACAGGCTCATGCCCCGGAGCTGGACGGCCTCGTCTCCCGCCTGGTTGCAGATGCGCGGGGCCCCGTCGATCGTGCAGACCTGCAGGCGCCCGAACCGCTCGACGGGCGTGAGCCCGATCCCTTGCACCCAAGGGTTGAGCGGCGGGACCTCGCCTCCTCCTCCGCCTCCCCCTCCTCCGCCTCCGCCGCAAGCCGCGCCCACCACCGCCGCGGCCGCGAGGCCGAGCATCGAAGACCACCAGGGAGTGCGCATCATCAGAGCCTTTCTTCGTGAGGGTCGTCCGCCCGGGACGAGGGAAGCGCGTACTGTAACGTGAAAGCGACGCCGCTCGCGCGCCGTGACCGCGCGCCCCCCCGCTTCGCCGGCGGCAAACGGTTGCGCCCGCCGGCGGGATGGCGTCGCGCGCGTGGCAGCCCCGGGATCCGGGTGCTACAGTCGGCGCGGATGCTCGGGAGGGCCCTCCAGGATCTGAACCGCCTCCGCCAGATCGCGGCGGCGATGGTGCGCCATGGGTTCGGCGCGTACCTCGAGCGCATGCGCCTGCGCGACGTGCTCGGCCGCGAGGCGCCGCCCCCCGGCCAGCCGCTCCCCTCGGCGGACAAGGCGACCGCCTCCCGGTTCCGGCAGCTCCTCGCCGAGCTCGGACCGACGTTCATCAAGCTCGGCCAGATCCTCTCGTCGCGCCCGGACCTCCTCCCCGCACACTGGGTCGACGAGCTCGCGGTCCTCCAGGACGACTGCCCCCCGATGCCGCTCGCCGAGGTCCGGCGCGAGATCGAGCGCGGGCTCGGCCACCCCGTCGAGGAGCTCTTCACCACCCTCGAGGAGCAGCCGCTCGCGAGCGCGTCCATCGCCCAGGTCCACCGCGCGGTCACCCCGTCCGGCGAGAAGGTGGTCGTGAAGGTGCTCCGCCCGCGCGCCCGCGACCGGATCGAGGCCGACCTCTCGCTCCTCTACGAGCTCGCCAACCTGCTCGAGGCCGTCGTCGAGGAGACCGGCGTGACGACGCCCACCGGCGTCGTCGAGGAGTTCGACCGGACGATCCACGAGGAGCTCGACTTCACCCACGAGGCCCGGAACGCGCAGCTCATGGCGGACGCCTCTGCGGGCCGCGACTTCGTCGTCATCCCGCGCGTCCACCCCGCGCTCTCGTGCGCCACGGTCCTCACCCTCGACTACGTCGAGGGGGTGAAGGTCTCGGAGATCACCGCCGCCGCGGGCTACGACACCGAGGCGGTCGCGAAGAACGTCATCGAGGGCTCGTTTCGCCAGCTCTTCGAGGATGGGCTCTTCCACGGCGACCCGCACCCGGGGAACATCCTCGTCCTCCCGGACGCCCGGATCGCGCTCATCGACTTCGGCCTCGTGGGCCGGCTCTCGCGCGGCCAGCAGGAGGCGCTCGTCACGCTCATGGTCGCCGTGGCGCTGCGCGATCCCGAGACCGTCGCCCGCGTGCTGGCGCGCATCGGCGTGGCCGAGTCCCACACCTCGCTCACCGCCCTGCGCGAGGACGTGAACGCCATCCTCGATCGGTACCTCGGGCTCAAGCTGGACCAGATCCGGACGTCCACCCTGCTCCGCGAGCTGCTCGACCTGGCGGTCCGGCACAAGATCCGGATCCCGAAGCAGTACGCGACGCTCGCCAAGGCGGCGATGACCATCGAGGGGATCATCCGGCGGCTCCACCCGAAGCTCGACGTGCTCGAGGTCGGGCTGCCCTACGCGAAGGAGCTGCTCCTCGCGCGGTTCAACCCGGGCGACGCCTCGACGGTGGTGATGCGCTCGCTCCTCAAGCTCCAGTCGCTCGCCGAGGACCTGCCCCTCCAGCTCGCGCAGATCCTCCAGGACCTCGAGGGCGGGAAGTTCCGGGTGGCGGTGAGCTCCGAGTCGCTCGATCGCCTCGGCGCCCACGTCCGGGCGCTCGGCGTCATGATCATGCTCGGGTCGCTCGCCGCGGCGTTCACGCTCGGCGGCTTCCTCGTCATCGCCAGCCACGGCTCGGGCGTGCTCGCCGCGGCGGCGTTCGTGAGCGGCGCGCTCCTCTCGCTGGCCGCCGCCGGCTACCACGCGTTCACGCTGCGCTGGAAGAAGATCTCGGTCCGGCGCTGGCTCCGCCGCTGACCGAAGGGGCCCGCGGGCGCGGCGCCCCGGTCCGCACCTCAGGGACCGTGAAGGTATCGCCTCGGGCGAGCCAGCAAGGCTCGTTCGATGACTTCCGGTCTTCGAGCGGCCCAGTGACGGCAACCGCGGCGCGTCCGCGGCGCCCGGTGCGAGTCCGCCGCTCGATCTGGCCCTTGCGGCCGTCACTCGCTTCGTCGATGCCGACGGGTCCTCCGCGATCTCGCGCCGCAGCTTCCGGACCTGCTCCTCCGCTTCTTGCGGCACCGTGTCGCTCACCGCCCAAGAAGATCACGGCCGGCCGCCCCAGTCCATGGGACGCCCGGCCCTTCACGTCTCAGCCGCCGGAGCGCCGGAGCCCGGCCCCCGCGGAGCGGTACACCGAGGGCGCGCAGCTCCGTGGAACGAAGCCCGCGCGCGGCGCGGACTCAGAGCAGCGGGCGCGCGCCTGTCCGAAGCCAGCCACCCGCGAGCGCAGCGAGCGGAGGTGGCCGGCGAGTTGCGCGCGCCTCGCCCAACCGGACCTCACGTCTTCGCGCGCGTATCGACTCCCCCGCCGCGCGCCCGAGGTAGCGAAGCGGGGGCCGGGCGGAGGCGCGGAGGCGGCGTACGGCCCAGGCTCGGACCAGCACCCGCTCGTCCTTCGACAAGCTCAGGCGGCTGTTCGAAATGCGCTCGACCTCGCCTCTGGGACCTCGAAGGCCGATTCCTTCACGCTCTCTCAGCCGCGCCCCGCCCCGCCGTCGCCGCTCGAGAGCACCGCGAGCGTGCCGAGCCAGACGAGATCGACCACGCCGGCGAGGAGCGCGGCGAGCGCGCCGATCATGAGCTCGGGCCCGAGCCGGAGGAGCGCGGGGGCCTCGTGCGCGAACCCGGTCGCGATCCCGCCGAACCCCGACACCGCGAGCTGGACCGCGATCCCCACCGCCCCGAAGAGCATCGCGCCCGCGAGGAACGTGCCCGGGCGCGCCAGGAAGCGGCGCAGGACGGCGGCGAGCGCCGGGGTCGGGCC
>JAEYOU010000007.1 GCA_023411405.1 Pseudomonadota bacterium
GGGTGGCGGCGCTGGAGCGGACGGTGCGGCGGATCCCCGCCGTCCGCGCCCGCCTCCGCCTGGAGCTCGACCCGGTGGTGCAGGAGCTCGCGCCGTCGGTGAAGCCGTACCGCGGGCGGCTCCCCGACGTGAGCCGGCTCCCGGCCGAGGGGCGGCCGCGCGAGGAGCTCCTCGCGGCCGTCGACGCGCTCGCGGCCGAGGAGGCGCCGCGCTGGCGCGACGGGCTCGTCTCGGGCGCCGTCTACCACGGCGACCCCGCGCACGCCGCCTTCCTCGCGGAGGTGTACGCGAAGGAGCTCCAGACGAACCCGCTCCACGCCGACGTCTGGCCGTCGATCACCAAGTTCGAGGTGGAGATCGTCGCGATGACCGCCGCCCTGCTCGGCGCCGAGCCCGCCGAGCCGCGCCGCGACCGGCGGGTCGTCGGCGCGGTCACCTCCGGCGGCACCGAGTCGATCCTGCTCGCCATGAAGGCGTACCGCGACCGGGCCCGCACGCGGGGCCTCGAACGGCCGGAGATCGTCGCCCCCACCACCGCGCACGTCGCGTTCGACAAGGCCTCGCAGCTCTTCGACATGCCCATCCGCCGCGTGCCCGTCGGCGCGGACGGCGCCGCCGATCCGCAGGCGATGCGCCGGGCGATCTCCGGGCGCGCCGCCGTCCTCGTCGCCTCCGCCCCCGCGTTCCCGCACGGCCTCGTCGATCCCGTGCCGGCGCTCGCGGAGCTCGCCGCCCGGCGCGGGATCGGGCTGCACGTGGACGCCTGCCTCGGCGGCTTCGTGCTCCCCTTCGCGCGGAAGCTCGGGTACGCGGTGCCGCCCTTCGACTTCTCCGTCGCCGGCGTCACCTCGATGTCCGCCGACACGCACAAGTACGGCTACGCGCCCAAGGGCACGAGCGTCGTGCTCTACCGCGGCGCCGATCTGCGCGCGCACCAGTGGTTCACCTCCACGGACTGGCCGGGCGGGCTCTACCTCTCGCCCACGCTCGCCGGGAGCCGCCCGGGCGCGCTCTCCGCCGCGGCCTGGGCGGCGATGCTCTCGCTGGGCGAGCGCGGGTACCTCGACGCGGCGGGCAGGATCCTGCAGGCGGCCGAGGGCGTGAAGGAGGCCGTCCGCGCCGTGCCCGGCCTGCGGCTCGTCGGCGACCCGCTCTTCGTGGTCGCGTTCACCTCGGAGACGCTCGACGTCTACCGCGTGCTCGAGGGGATGAGCCGGCGGGGGTGGAGCCTCAACGGCCTCCAGCGGCCGCCCGCCGTCCACCTCGCCGTGACGCTCCGGCACGCCCAGCCCGGCGTCGTCGAGCGGTTCCGGGCGGACCTCGCCGCCGCCGCCGAGGAGGCCCGCGCCGCGCCCGCGGCGGAGGGCGGCGGGATGGCGCCGGTCTACGGCCTCGCCGGCCGCCTCCCGCTGCGCGGCGTGGTGGACGACATGCTCCGGGCGTACCTCGACATGCTGTACGATCCGTGAACGACGCGATGACGCCCGCGCTCCCACGCCTCCCCGTCGTGAACCGCGAGGGCACCGCGCTCGAGGCGGTCCTCCCCGTCCCCGAGACCGCGCTCGCCGCCCCGCTCGAGCACCCGCTCACCTTCGCGCTCGTCGTCGCGCGCCATGCCGGCCGCGCGCTGCTCGTCTTCAACCGCTGGCGCCAGCACCGGGAGCTGCCCGGCGGCGTCATCGATCCCGGCGAGACCCCGCGCGCCTGCGCCGCGCGCGAGCTCCTCGAGGAGAGCGGGCAGGAGGCGGGGGAGCTGCGGTACTGCGGCCTCCTGCGGATCCGGCTCCCGTCGGGGAAGACCGAGCTCGGCGCGCTGTACGCGACGGTGCTCCCGCCGCTGCGCCGGTATCACCCTCGGCGACAGGTCTGGGCCGCGCCAGGGTGGGCTCCGCGCCGCTCCCCGCCCCCGCGGAGCCCTACCGGAAGCTCGCCGCGAGCTGATCGAGCACGCGCTGCTCGGCGGCGGAGATCTTGCCCATCCCCAGGAAGCCGCCCGAGGCCGCGGCCGTCGCGCGCGTGGCGTGGAGGAGCTGCTCCTGCAGCTGCCTGCGCTCCTCGGCGGTGAGCCCCTCGCACAGGCCCTGGACGTAGGTCCGCCACGCCTCGAGGAGCTGTGGCTCCGGGCGGTGTTCCAGCCACCGCTCGAGGAGCTCGCGCTCCATGGTCCCCGGCCTGATCCCCTGGCTGTCGGCGTGCTCGAGCACCGCCGTGCGCTCCTCGGGATCGATCTTCCCGTCGGCCCAGGCCACCTCGACGAGCGGCACCGTCGCGAGCGCCGCGACGATCTCCGGCTTCACCTCGAGCTGGACGAGCCGGGCGAGGATGGCGTCGTTCTTGATGCCGGAGACCTGCGCGAGCGCCTCCTTGCTCTCGGTCATGCGCTTCATCGCGCGGAGCTTCTCGACGAGCACCTTGTCCTGCTCGAGGAAGAACGACTCCTCGAGGGCGCGCGCGGCGGGGTCGTTCGGCTTCTTCGGTCCAGTGGTCATGGCGTGGGTTCCTGTTATCGCGCGATCCGGTCGAGCCGGGCGAGCCATTCTTCGGAGAGTCCGGCCGCGCGGGCGCCGCGGCGGACCACCTCGAGCCAGGCGGCGGCCGGGGGGGCCTCCCGGGGGAGGCGGCGGGCCGGGGCGGTCCGGTAGGCGATCGCCGGGAGCTCCTGCCCACCGGCCTCGCGGAGCGTGACCGCGAACGGCTCGAACAGGCCGGACACGGCGCCCTCCTTGTGATCGACGAGCCCGCGCGCCGTCCCGGGCAGCGACACGGCGAGCCCCTCGACCCAGTCGCCGGCGGCCTCGGCGAGGCTCGCCACCGCGCCGCCCCAGTGCCGGGAGACGACGTCGAACGCGAGCCGGTATCCCGGGAGCCGCGCGGGCCGCGCGCGGGAGAGGTCCGGGAGCTGGTAGCCGTGGCCCTCCGCCCACTCCGCGAACGCGCCGCGGTCGAGCGACGAGCCGTACACGAACCAGACGAAGTCGGCGGCGGCGGGTTTCGCCTCGTGGGCCTTGCCGAAGACGGGGAGCGCCATGCGCCCAGCTTAACGGGCCGGCCGCGGCGGCGCCGCGCCGCCGCGGGGCCGCCCGGCCGCGGCCGCTCTACCGCGTCAAGACGATCTTGGCGATCTCGGGCGGGGAGCCGAGGCGCATGGGCGGCCCCCAGAACCCGGTGCCGCGCGAGACGAAGATCTGCCCGGCGCCCGCCGCGCACCGGTGCCGGTAGAGGCCGGCCACGTACGGGTACGCGAGCGAGACGAGGAGGTTGAAGGGCACGATCTGCCCGCCGTGGGTGTGGCCGGAGATCTGCAGCTCGACCCCGGACTGGACCGCGGCGTCCATGTCGCGGGGCTGGTGCTGGAGGAGGACCAGCGCCCGCTCCGGGTCGCGGCCGGCGAGCGCGTCACGCAGCGCTCCGGGGTAGCCGCCCGGGTTCGCGCCGCCGGCGACCTCGCGCCAGTCGTCCATGCCGGCGAGGTCGATCGAGGCGCCCGCGTCGCCGATCGCGACCCGCTCGCCGGAGAGCACGCGGATCCCGAGCCGCCGGAGCATGGCCGTCCACTGCGCCGCGCCGGAGTAGTACTCGTGGTTGCCGGTGACGAAGAAGACGCCGTGGCGCGCCTGCAGCTTCCCGAGCTCGGCGACGATGTGCCCGAGCTGGGCGACGCTGCCGTCCACGAGGTCGCCCGTGATCGCGACGACGTCGGGCTTGAGCAAGTTCGTCTGCTCGACCACCCGGCGGACCTCCTTCTCGCGGATCGTCGGGCCGACGTGCAGGTCGGTGATCTGAGCGATGGTGAGCCCCGAGAGCGCCGGCGGGAGCCGCTCCAGCACGACCGGCACCTCGGTGATCTCGGCCGGCCCGAGCGCCCGGCGGGTCGCGAACGCCGTCGCGCTCCCCGCGACGATCGCGGCGCTGCCGGCGACCGCGCGCGCGAGCACGAGGCGGCGCTCCGGGTCGGCGGGCGGATCGGGCTGGGTC
>JAEYOU010000112.1 GCA_023411405.1 Pseudomonadota bacterium
GTCCGCGGCCGCGGGCGCGCGCGCGGTCACGGTGAGCCGCGCCGTGCCGTTGGGCCCGGCCTCGAACCGCTGGCGCTCCGAGTCGGTCCAGAACGGCCGCGGCAGGCCGGCGAGGTCGTAGGTGATCTTCGCGGGGACGTCGCTCGGCAGGGGCCGCGGGAGGGCGACGCGCCCCAGCAGCGGGAGGTCCACCTCCTCGAGCGAGGTCGCGCGCGCCTCGGGCTCCGGGAGCACCACGAGGCCGTCCCCCTGGCGGATGTCGAGCACCCGGCCGTCGTCGGCGATCCGGTACTCGAGCGGCATCCGGTCGCCGACCTCCTGCTCGGCGACGACCGAGACCTCCTCCTCCGCGCCGCCGCGCACGAGCTTCTCGCGGCGGACGAACGAGGTCTCCATCTGCTTCACCTTGATCCGGAGCGTCTCGATCACCGGCCCGCGGACGGTCGTCCGCCGGGCGGCCGCGAGCCGCGCCGGGTCCGCCTGCTCGCTCGGGACGGTCACCTCGAGGACGCGCTCGACGGGCGCGCGGCCGGGCGACTCGACCTTGACCGTGCAACGTTCGGCCGTGCAGGTCCCGCGCAGGAGCCGGTCGCCGCCGTCGCCGCGCATGTCCGCCGTGAACGAGAGGAGGCGGCCGCCGGGGCGCGCCTCGAAGATCCGCTCCTCCTCCTGCCGGCGCTCGACCGGGCGCCCGTCGGTCTTCACCTTGAGCACCATCGTCTCGCGCGCGACGAGCACGTCCTTGCCGCCGCGCAGCTCGCGGGTGAGGTTCGTGCGGAGCCAGCCGGCCTTCTTCCCGCCGACGTAGAACCCGAAGTACTCGGGGCCGGCCGGGCGGCGGAGCGAGAGCACGTCCGGCGCCCCGGCCGTGCCGGCCGCGAGGGTCGCCTGTGGCGGCGGCTTCACCTCGGTCCGCGACCGCTGCTCGGGGCAGCCGGCCAGGGGAGCGGCCAGGGGTGCGACCAGGGTGAGGGCGAGCAGGGAGACGGTTCTCGGCATCTTCATGGGGCGGTGGGCTCCTACGGCCACGAACAGCGTGCTTCTACCAAAAACTCGCGTTCGGGGTCGTCCCGTCCAGAATCGCCCGCATGGGCGCGATCCTCGCGGTCCTCATGGCGGTCTCCGTCCTCGTCGCGGGCGTGAACGGCCGGATCCCCGAGCTCACCCGGGCGGCCCTCGAAGCGGCGGGGACCGCCGCCGCGTTCGCGATCGGCCTCGTCGGGGCGCTCGCCCTGTGGTCGGGCCTCATGCGGGTCGCGGAAGAGGCCGGGGCCGTCCGCTTCGTCGCCTGGCTGGCCCGGCCCGCGCTCCGGCGCCTCTTCCCCGCGGTCCCGGCAGATCACCCCGCCCTCGGCAGCGTGGTCATGAACTTCGCCGCCAACTTCCTCGGCCTCGGCAACGCCGCGACGCCGATGGGCATCAAGGCGATGCAGGAGCTCGAGACGCTCAACCCGCGGCCGGGCACCGCGACGGACGCCCAGGTGATGCTCGTCGCCCTCAACACCGCGTCCGTGCAGCTCGTGCCGGTGACGATGATCACCCTGCGGCTCCAGGCGGGCTCGCGCGCGCCCGAGGAGATCATCCTGCCGACGCTCCTCGCCTCGGCGTGCGGCGTCGTCGTCGCGGTGACGGCGGCGCGCCTCCTCCGCCGGCTCGCGCCGGTGCCGGACGGTGGGTGAACGCCATGGGCCAGGCCTTCCAGTCCGCGTCGTCGTGGATCGTCGCGCTGCTCCTCGCGGGCATCCCGCTCCTCGCCCTCGTCCGCGGGGTGAAGGTCTACCCGGCGTTCCTCGACGGCGCGAGGTCGGGGTTCGAGACCGCGGTCCGGATCATCCCCGCGCTCGTCGCGGTGTTCGTGATGATCGCCATGCTCCGCGCGTCGGGCGCGATGGACGCCGCGGCCGGGGCGCTCGCGCCGCTCACCGACGCGCTCGGGATCCCCCCGAGCGTCCTGCCGCTCGCGCTCGTGCGGCCGCTCTCCGGCGGCGCCGCGCAGGGCGTCGTCGCGGAGCTCCTGAAGACCGAGGGCCCCGACTCCTGGGCCGGCCGGCTCGCGTCGGTGATGGCCGGCTCCACGGAGACGACCTTCTACGTGATCGCCGTCTACATGGGCGCCGCCGGGATCTCCCGCCCGCGCCACGCGATCGCCGCGGGGCTCGTCGCCGATCTCGCGGGGTTCACGGCGGCGGTGGTGGTGTGCCGGCTGGTGTTCGGGGCGTAGCCGAAGGGGAGGCGGGCTCACTCCCGCGGGGCCCACCGGGTGACGAGCCGCGCCAGCTCCTTGCCGTCCTCCTCGCGCACGACGGCGTGCGCGTAGGTCCCGTCCGGCCCGGCCGCGACGCGCGAGAGCACGGCGCTGCCCAGCAGGCACTCGGCCCGGTAGCTCACCTCGAGCGCGGTGATCCGCGCGCTCCGCCAGGTGTCCTGCGGCACGGCCTCGATCGCCCACGCGAGGTAGCTGCCGTTGTTCACGTGCAGGTTTCGATCAATGTCCGCGTAGCGGACCTGGAACCGCCTCTCCGCGTCCCAGCGCGCGAGCTCCGGGAGCTTCCCGTCGGTGAACTCCGCAGCCCGCGGCAGGCCGGGCGACGCGAACCGGGCGGGGTCGAGCACGGCCTCGGGCGGGCGCGGGCGGCGCGTGGCGAGGTCGAGCACGAACCACTGGCTCGTCGCGCGGGCGACCTCGGCGCCGCCGGCGTCGCGCACGCGGAAGTCGCGCAGCGCCGCGAGCCGGTCGATGCCCGAGGGCCAGGTCTCGACCTCGAGCGCGTCGTGCAGGCGCGCCGGCCGGAGGAGCTCCACGCGCTGGCGGGCGAGGACCCACGTGAGCCCGCCGGCCATGAGCGCGTCGAGCCCCACCCCGAGCGCAGTGGCGTGGCGCCCGGCCGCCTCGGCGAGGAAGTCCGTCAGCGCCGGCGCGGCGAGGAGGCCGAACGCGTCGAGCTCGAACGAGTGGACGGTGAAGCGGGCGCGGAGGGGCTCCATGCGGCCCAGACGTAACACGGCACCGCTCGTGCTTCGACAGGCTCAGCGTGAGCGGGATGATCGGAGCGGGGTGGAGGGAAAGCCGGGCACGGGCACGGGTACGGGCACGAGGCGGGAGCGGGGCGGCGTCACTCCCGCCACCGCGCGTTGTGCCGCGCGACGCGGGCGCGGAGCTCGTCGAGCTCGTCCGCCTCGATGAACCCGCGGGCGACGAAGAACTCCCCGATCCGCCGCTGCAGGCGGAGCTGCCGGCCGAGGACGGCGAGGAGCTGGAACGAGGTCAGGTAGCCGAGGCGGACGGCGAACTCGCCGAAGGGGACCTTCTGCGCGCCCTGCCGCCGGCGCTCCTCCAGGATGCGCCCGACGTCGTCCGGCTCGAGGAAGCCCCACTCCACCGCGATCCGGCCCACCTGCGGGCGCTGCCCGCGCTGCCAGGAGAGCGCCTCGACGAACGCGGTCCAGGGCACGCGGCCGGAGTAGTAGAGGTACTCGGCGAACCGGAGCTTCCGCCGCGGCATCTGCTCGGGGTGGACCGAGTACCGGACGCGGTGGCCCGGGACCTCGGCGCGCGTCGCGGCGGGCGAGGGCCCGGGCGAGGGCCGCGCCGCGCGTGGCGCGGCGCCGGAGGCC
>JAEYOU010000168.1 GCA_023411405.1 Pseudomonadota bacterium
GCCCCTCACCGGGCCTCGCGCGCGGGCTCCATGCTCCGGGGTCCGCCGGCCGGCGGGCGCCGGAACGCGCGCCGCGCCTTCCGGAGAAGCCAGCTCCGCAGCCCGTCGGCGGTCTCGTAGACCGTCGGGATCACGAGGAGCGTCAGCGCCGTCGAGGCGACGACGCCGCCGATCACCGCCCGCCCGAGCGGCGCCCGGAAGTCGCCGCCCTCGCCCGCGCCGAGCGCGACCGGGACCATGCCGGCGATGATCGCCACGCTCGTCATCACGATGGGCCGGAGCCGGATCCGCCCCGCCTCGATGAGCGCGTCGCGGGTCGTGAGGCCGCGCTCCTCCTTGGCCCGCTTCGCGAAGTCGATGAGGAGGATCGCGTTCTTGGCGACGATCCCGAAGAGCAGGATCACCCCGATGAGGCTCATGATGTTGAGCGTGTCCCCGGTGAGGAGCAGCGCGATCACCACCCCCACGAGCGAGAGCGGCAGCGAGACGAGGATCGTGAGCGGATCGAGGAACGAGCCGAACTGCAGGACGAGCACGAAGTACATGAGGAGCACGGCGGTGCCGAGGGCGAGGAAGATGCGCCCGAACACCTCCTGCTGGTCCTGGGTCTCGCCGCCCTGCCGGAGGACGTAGCCGGGCGGGAGCGGGACCTCGCGGGCGAGCCGCGCCTCGATGTCCCGCACCACCTCGGAGAGCGAGCGGCCGGCGACGTTGGCGGCCACGGTCACGACGCGCTCGCGGTCGAGGTGCGTGATGAGCGAGGGGCCGACGCCCTCGTCGATGGTCGCGAGCTGCGCGAGCGGCAGCGAGCGCGGCGCGCCGTCCGGCCCCTGCGGCAGCGTCACCGGGAGCTGGCCCAGGTCGGCGGCGCGGCGCCGGGCCTCGGGCGCGAGCCGGACCATCACCTGGCGCGTCTCGCCGGATGGGTCGACCCAGTCGCCGGCGTCGAGGCCCGCGAAGGCGACCCGCAGCGACTGGGCCACCTCACCCACCGTGATCCCGAGGCTCCCCGCGACCCCGCGGTCGAGCGAGACGGTCACCTCGGGCTTCACCCCGCGCGTCGAGAGCCCCACGTCCACGGCGCCCGGCACCTGCCGGACGACGTCCGCCGCGCGCGCGGCGAGCGCCTCGAGCCGCCGGATGTCCGGGCCGCGGAGCTGGAGCTGGATCGCCTTGAACGCGCCGCCGAACCCGCTCGTGAAGACGGCGACGTCCGCGCCCGCGACGCGGTCGAGCTCCGCGCGGAGCCGGACGCCGAGCTCCTCCTGCGAGAGCTCCCGCTCGGCCTTGGGGGTGAGCCGCACGTACACGAGGGCCTGATCGACCCCGGGCGCCTGGAGCGGGATGGGCGTCCCGATCGACGCGTACGTGTAGCGGATCTCCGGGTGCGCGCGCAGGAGCCGGTCGATCTCGACCACCTTCGCCCGCGTGTACTCGAGCGAGGATCCCGGCGGCGTCTGGACGATGAGGTTCACCTCGCTCCGGTCGGAGACCGGGACGAACCCCGCTCCGCCGGCGGTCGCCTGGAGCGCGATCGCGCCGAAGAACGCAGCGGCCCCGAGCAGGAACATCGCCAGCCGGTGATCGAGCGCCCAGGCGACGACGCCGCGGTACCGGTCCGCCTGGCGGTCGAACCAGCGGTTGAACGCGCCGAGGATCCGGCCGATCCGGCCGCGGTGGCCCTGCTCGACCTGCGGGTCCGGCCAGTAGGCGGAGAGCATGGGATCGAGCGAGAAGGAGACGAAGAGCGAGACCAGCACCGCGCCGGCGATGGTGAGGGCGAAGGGCTTGAACCACTGGCCCGCCTCCCCGTACATGAAGGCCACGGGGACGAACACGACCACGATCGAGAAGGTGGTGGCCGCGACCGCGAGCCCGATCTCCGCGGTCCCCTCGTGCGAGGCGGTCCTGTGATCCTTCCCCAGCTCGATGTGCCGGACGATGTTCTCCCGGACCACGATCGCGTCGTCGATGAGGATGCCGATCGCGAGCGACAGCCCCATGAGCGACATCGTGTTGAGGGTGAAGCCGAAGACCCACACCGCGATGAAGGCTGCGAGGACCGAGACGGGGAGGGCGAGGCCGGTGATGATCGTGGAGCGCCAGGAGTTGAGGAACAGGAACACGACCAGCACGGTGAGCAGCGCGCCCTCGAGCAGCGTCGTCTGCACCTCCTCCACCGAGCGGCGCACCCGCTCCCCGGCGTCCTGGACGATCGCGGTCTCCGCGCCCTCGAGCCGCGGCCGGAGCGCCTCCAGCCGCGCCTTGACCGCGTCCGCCACGGCGGTCGTCGAGTAGCCCTTGGTCTTCAGCACCTCGAGGCCGACCGCCTCCTCGCCGTCGAAGAGCGCGAGGGTCCGCTGCTCCTCGGCGCCGTCGACGGCCTGCCCGAGCTGCCCGAGCCGGACCGCCCGGCCGTCGCGGGTGGCGACGGTGAGCTGCTCGAACTCCGCGGGCGTCTCGAGCCGGCCGAGGAGCCGGATGTTCTGCTCGCGGAGCCGCGTCTCGACGCGGCCGACCGGCGCGGCGAGGTTCTGGGCCTGGAGCGCGGCGGCGACGTCGGCGGCCGAGACGTTCGCCGCGGCCAGCGCGGCGGGATCGAGCTGGACGCTCAGCTCGCGGAGCCGCCCGCCGACGAGCCGGACGTCGGCGACGCCCTGGACGGCCCGGAGGTCGCGCGCCACCACCTCGTCGGCGAGGCGGGTGAGGTTCGGGACGGTCTTCCCCTCTCCGCCGACGGTGACCGTGAGGATGGGCTGGTCCGAGGGGTCGAACCGGACGAGGACCGGCTCCTCCATCTCGAGCGGCAGGTCCTGGCGACGGGAGGAGATCGCGTCGCGGATGTCCTGGGTCGCCTCGGTGAGATCCTTCGAGAACTCGAAGAAGACGACGAACTGGGCGAGGCCGTCGGTGGCGAAGGCGGTCGTGCGGCTCCCGTCGATCCCGCTGATCGCGAAGATCGCGTCCTCGATCGGCTCGACGAGCTCGCGCTCCACGGTCTCGGGGGAGGCGCCGGGGTAGACGATCGAGACCGCCACGACCGGCGGCTGTACGTCCGGGAACTCGTCCGTCTTGAGGCTCGCGAGCGCCACGAGGCCGAAGACGGCGAGGGCCAGCATCACCGTCACGGTGACGATCGGCTTCCGGATGGCGAAGTCGCTGATGAACACGTGGGCTCCGGACCCGTCCTACGGCGCTCCCGCCCCGGCGCCGGCGGCGGCCTCGCCGGTCGGCCCGCGCGCGGCCTGCTCC
>JAEYOU010000180.1 GCA_023411405.1 Pseudomonadota bacterium
CCGCCGGCGCGATGGCGCGCCTGCGCGCGTCGTTCGGGCTCGACGAGGCCCTGCGCGCCGAGGCCGCGTTCGTCCACACGTTTCGCCGGTGGGCGGGCGCGCCGGAGCCCGGCCCGGCGCCGGCGGAGCCGACCTTCGTCCTCCTCAGCAACGTCGGCGCGCTCGAGGCGGAGCGGCTCGAGCTCGGGACCCCGCCGCTCCTCGACGCGCAGCTCCTCGGGACGATCGCCCTCGGGCGCGAGCTGCTCGTGTGCGCGAGCAGCTTCCGGGGCGCGCTCACGCTCTCCATCGGCTTCTGCGCGAGCGACGTCGCGCCGGACGTGGTCGAGGGGATCCTCGCGCGGACGGCCGCGGAGCTCGAGGAGTTCGCGGCGTGACTCAGCCCGCCGGCCGCTCCCGCGCCAGCGCGGCGCGGTAGTCGTGGATCGGCCGGAGCTCGAACGTCGTCCCCAGATCGAGGAAGCGATCGTCGGACGTGAGGATCCGGATCGCCTCCTCGCGGTCTCGCACCTCGAGGAGCATGAAGCCCCCCAGGTGCTCCTTGGTCTCGACGAACGGTCCGTCGGTGAGGGAGAGCGCGCCGCCGCGCTTGCGGATGCACACCGCCCTGTGCGGCGCGTCCAGGGCGTCGGCCGCGAGCAGCTGCCCCGCGCGCTGCAGCTCCTCGTCGCCACGCGCCGACTCCACCTGGAGCTCGTGCTGCTCGCGCGGCGAGAGCGCGTCCATCCGGTCCTGATCCATGTAGAGCAGTGCGAGGAACCTCACGTCGTCTCCTTTCGCGCCGAAGGCGCGGCGTGGTCTCTGGTCTGGTCGAACGAGGGGCGGCGGGATCGACGAAGCGAGCGCCTTGCCCCAAGAGGGTTCGGGTGGGGGATGTGCGCAGGGCAGGCTCCTGCCGTAGCACGCCGCACGTGCTACGCTCCCCGGGAGGAGGTGTTCCGTGCGCTGGTTCCTCGCCCTGCTCCTCGTGACCGGCGTCTGCGCGTGTCGCCGGGGGGCGTCCGCCGCCGGCGACGAGCTGCAGGCGGAGGCACCGGACCCCGCGATCGGCTCCCCGGTGCACGCGGAGGAGCCCCCGGGGCTCGCGGAGAAGCCGCCGGTCGCCGCGGGCGAGCCACCGGTCGCTCCGGCGCCCGCGCCGCCCGCGGCGGAGCGGTCCGCTCCCTCGCCCGCGGTCTCGGACCGTGCGCCCCCTGCGGACACGTCCCGGTCCGGGGACGCGAGCCCGTTCGACGAGGAGGGCGCCATCTTCCGGTGGACCGACGCCCAGGGCGTCACCCATTACACCAGCGGGGCCGACGTCCCGGACGACCAGCGCGCCGCGGCCCGCAGGGTGAGCGGCGGGCTCACCGTGGTCGAGTCCGGCCCGAGCATCGCGCCGGCTCCCCCGGCTGCTTCCGTGACGTCCGAGGTGCGCGCGGAGGCCGTCCCCGACGAGGCGGAGCCGGCGCCGCGGGAGCCGGGCGAGGCGCCCGAGCTGGACGCGGACGGGCTGCCGATCCCCGGCACGATGAGGGACACGGCGCACACCCGGACCATCCGGCAGGCGACCGGGGTCCAGCTCGATCCCGCGGCCCTGGAGCGCCGCTACCAGGAGCAGCTCCGCGAAATGAAGTGCGTGGAGAAGGACGGCGCGATCGTCTGCGGGTGAGTCGCCCCACCCCGTCCCCCCCGAGCCCGGCGTCCACGCCTCCGCGCGGCTAGATCCGCCCGCGGAGACCGCCATGGAACTCGACGTGCACGCGACCTCTCCAGGGGTCCCGCTCCGCGAGCGGGACGACGAGCCGGTGGACGCCGAGGCGTGGGCCCGCGAGGACCTCCAGCGCGTGCTCGCCGCGCGCGAGGCGTGGACGCGCGAGGAGCTCGCCCAGGCGCTCGAGCGGCTCCCGCTCCGGCGCGGGCGGTTCGCCACCGACTCGGGCATCCCGATCCCGGACGTGCTCGACCCGGCGTCGATCGCGGACGTGGATCCGGTCCGCGACGTCGGCTTCCCGGGCCGCTATCCCTTCACCCGCGGTCCACAGGCCACGATGTACCGCGGCCGGCTCTGGACCATGCGGCAGTTCGCGGGCTTCGGCTCCCCCGAGGACACGAACCGGCGGTTCCGGCACCTGCTGGCGCAGGGTGTGACCGGCCTCTCCGTGGCCTTCGACATGCCCGCGCTCATGGGGTTCGACGCGGACCACCCGATGAGCCGCGGCGAGGTCGGCAAGGAGGGCGTCGCCGTCTCGTCGCTCAGGGACTTCGAGCTCCTCCTCGAGGGCCTCCCGCTCGACCAGATCACCGTCTCGATGACCATCAACGCCACCGCGCCGATCGCCCTCGCGATGTACGTCGCGGTGGCGGACGGGCGCGGCGTCCCGCGCGACGAGCTCGGCGGGACCCTCCAGAACGACATGCTCAAGGAGTACGCGGCGCAGAAGGAGTGGATCGTCCCGCCCGCCCCTGCGTTCCGGATGAGCTGCGACGTGATCGAGTTCTGCACACGGACGCTGCCGCGGTGGAACCCGATCTCGATCTCCGGCTACCACATCCGCGAGGCGGGGGCGACGGCGGTCCAGGAGCTGGCGTTCACGCTCGCGAGCGGGCTCGCTTACGTGCAGGCCTGCGTGGATCGCGGGCTCGACGTCGACGACTTCGCGCCGCGGCTCTCGTTCTTCTGGGACGTGCAGAGCGACTTCTTCGAGGAGGTGGCGAAGTTCCGGGCCGCGCGCCGCATCTGGGCCCGCGCGATGCGCGAGCGGTTCGGCGCGCGCCGCCCGGCGTCGTGGCTGCTCCGCGCCCACGCGCAGACCGCCGGCGTCTCCCTCACCGCGCAGCAGCCCTGGAACAACGTGGTGCGCACCGCGCTCCAGGCCTTCGCCGCGGTGCTCGGCGGGACGCAGTCGCTCCACACCAACTCGCTCGACGAGACCTACGCGCTCCCCACCGAGGAGGCGGTGACGCTCGCGCTCCGCACGCAGCAGGTCATCGCCCACGAGTCCGGGGCCGATCGCGTGGCCGATCCGCTGGGCGGGAGCTGGTACGTCGAGTGGCTCACCGGCGAGCTGGAGCGCCGGGCCCGCGCGGAGATCGGACGGATCGAGGCGATCGGCGGGATGCTCCGCGCGGTCGAGGCAGGCCACCCCCAGCGCGAGATCGCCGAGAGCGCCTGGCGCCACCAGCAGGAGCTCGAGGCCGGCGCCCGCGTGATCGTCGGCGTGAACGCGCATCGGAGCGCGGAGGAGCCGCCGATCCCCACGCTGCGCGTGGACGAGGCGGTGGCGCGCGCGCAGATCGAGCGGCTTCGCGCGGTCCGGGCGGCCCGGAGCCCCGGGGCGGTGGACGCGGCCCTCGCCGCCGTGGAGCGCGCCGCGCGCCGCGGCGAGAACGTCCTCCCGCCGCTCGTGGACGCGGTGAAGGCGCTCGCCACGCTCGGCGAGCTGTCGGACGTGTTCCGCCGGGTGTTCGGCGCGCACCGCGAGGATCCGCGCCTCACGTCCACCCCCATCGGGGCCCACTGACGCGGCGCGCGGGCGGGGCGCAAGCTGGAGGGATCATGAACGAGAGACCGCCCAGGATCATGGTCGCGAAGGTGGGGCTGGACGGGCACGACCGCGGCGCGCGCGTCGTCGCCCGCGCGCTCGAGGAGGCCGGCTTCGACGTCGTCTACTCCGGCCTCCATCGGACGCCGGCGCAGGTGGTCGCGGCCGCCCTCGAGGCGGGCGTGGACGCGATCGGCCTCTCGATCCTCTCCGGCGCGCACCTGACGCTCCTCCCCGAGGTGGTCGCGCTGCTGCACGGCCAGGGGGCGCCGGACGTCGTGGTGTTCGCGGGCGGGATCGTGCCCCAGGACGACGTCTCGAAGCTACGCGACGCGGGCGTGGCCGAGGTCTTCCTGCCGGGGACGCCCACGGCC
>JAEYOU010000315.1 GCA_023411405.1 Pseudomonadota bacterium
GAGCCGGCCCAGGCCGGCGCCGAGGAGCACGAGCGCCGCCGCCGCGGCCGCGAGGGGAAGCCCGAACGCGGGGGCGAGCGCGTGGCGGAAGAGGATCGCGAGGATCGCGAAGGAGCCGGCCAGCGTCGCCGCGAACGCGAGCGGGAGGGTGTGGAGGCGCGGGCGCGCGCCGGCGAGGGCGGACGCTGCGGGGTCGGACGGCCGGGGCTCGTGGCTCATGGAGGGTGGGGCTCCGGGGAAGACCAGCGGCGCGGAGGGTGCGAAGGAGCGGCGCCCGCCCGTCCCGCGGCGGGCGCCTCGTGGGGTGGACTCAGTAGCCCATGGCGTAGCAGCTCCGCCGCGGGTCGGCGCCCGCGGACAGCACGCCGGTGACCGGATCGCGCGTCACCACCACCATGCCGCCGCTCGACTCCGCCCAGTCCGGCTCGGTCTTCACGAGGTGGCCCATGCCGCCGAGCGCGCCGATCACGTCCGCCGGGATCCGGGGCTCGACGCGCAGCTCCCCGGGCAGCATCGCCTGCGGATAGGCGGCGTCCGGGCCGTGCAGCGACCGGAACCGGGGGACCTCGACGGCCGTCTGCGGGTCCATGCCGAAGTGGATCAGGTTCAGGAGCACCTGGAGGTTCGCCTGCATCTGTACGTCCTCGCCCGGCGTCGTCCAGGCGATGTACGGCTGCCCGTCCTTGAGGGCCATCGACGGCGCCGGCGTGATCCGCGGGATCTTGCCGCCGGCGACGACGTTCGGGTTGCTCGGGTCGAGCGAGAACTGGCGCAGGCGGCCGGAGAGGACGAACCCGAGCCCGGTGGGGGTGACGCCGCTGCGCTGCACGCCCATGTTGTTGCTGGCCGTGGTGGCGAACATGTTCCCGTGGCGATCGATGACCACGAGCGCGGTGGTGTCGATCTGGTACCGCTCCTCCTTGGCCACGTGGTTCGACGCGAGCAACGTGCCCTTGGACCGGGGGAGGGAAGTCTGGGGCTCCCAGGCCCACGGCCAGCCCGGCGGGACGCTCAGCGCCGCGGCGGCCGGATCGATGAGCGCGCCGCGCTCGACGCCGTAGCCCTTCGAGACGATCCCCTTCTGCGGGACCGGGACGGTGTACGGGTCGGCGTAGTAGGCGTGCCGGTCCGCGTACGCGAGCTTGAAGGCCTCGGTGACGTGGTGGATGTAGGCCGGCGTGTTGTGGCCCATCGCGCCGACGTTCTTCCCCTCGAGCATGTTGAGGACCTGGAGCACCATGGGGCCCTGCGTGTACGTGCCGACGGAGAAGACCTGGTACTCTCCGTACGTGGTCGAGAGCGGCTCCTCGATGCGCGCGTGGTAGCTCGCGAGGTCCTCGTACCGGAGGAGGCCGCCGTTGGCGCGCGAGAACGCGTCGAGGGCGCGGGCGATCTCGCCCTTGTAGAAGACGTCGCGGGCCGCCTCCATCGCGCGGCTGCGGCCGCGCCAGAGGTGCTTCAGCTCGCCCGCGGCGATCTTCTTGAGCGTCCGGGCGTAGTCGGGCTGCACCCAGACGTCGCCGGGCTTCGGCACCTGGCCGCCCGGCATGAAGGCGGCCACGGAGCCGGGCCACTTCTGGAGGATCGCCTTCGAGGTCTCGATCCACTTGACCACGATCTCGTCGATCGGGTGGCCCTCCTCGGCGAAGCGGATGGCCGGGAGCATGGCCTCGGAGAGCGTCCGCGTGCCGAACCGGTCGAGCGTGAGCACCGCGCCGTCGAGCGTGCCGGGGACCGGCGCGATGAGGAAGCTGTCCTGGTTCGGGATGTAGCCCAGGTTCTTGAAGAACTCCCAGGTGGCGAGCCGGGGGGCGGGGCCGACGCCGTGGACGGCGAACGCCCGCCGCTTCGCCGCGTCGTAGTAGAGGATGGGCGACTCGCCGCCGAGGCTGTGGTGCGTGTGCTCCACGACCATGGCGGCGAAGAGGGCGGCCACGCCGGCGTCCGCGGCGTTGCCGCCGCGCTGCAGGACGTCGAGGGCCACGCCGGACACGAGCGGGTGGCCGCTCGAGACGATGCCGTGCGTGCCGCGCACGATCGGGCGCTGCGGGCGCGCCTCCGGCCGCGAGGGGACGAGCGCGACGGCGAGCGCGATCGTGAGCGCGAGCGCGTGCCCGTACGATCTCCGAGACGCCTTCATGGTGCTCTCCTTCTCCCGAGGAACGGCGGCCTCGCCCCGCCGACGAGCCGCCGACGCCGATGAGCATAGGCTCCCCGATCGGAGTCGTCCACGGAGAGAGAACGACCACATGCACGTCCAGTGACGTGGCCGGCGTCCGGCGGCGGCGGAGTTGCGCGGGATCAGTTCCCGCCGATTGCACGGTGCGTCGTTCACGGAGCGGCACCGGGGTGTGCGTGGACCCGCCGCCACAGCGGCTCTCGACGTCGTACATGGCGCTGCGTGTAGGACGCAGAGCGAAGTCGACTCGGCGTGGAGGGACGCGGTATGGATCGCCGGTCGGTCGGTGCGTCCCCCGGTGAGGAGCCCTGAATGTTCCGGACCATCAAGTTCAAGATGATCGTGGTCATCGCGATCAGCGTCGGCCTCGGCGCGCTCGCGGTGACCTGGCGGTTCCAGCGCGTGTACGAGGACAACGTTCGGCTCCTCTCGCACGAGTCGATCCGGAGCGCGGCGGCCGCGTTCGGCGATCTCGAGCGGACGAGCACGGACCTCATGGTCGCGTCGCTGACCGCCTTCCTGCGCGATCCGGCGGTGGCGCCTGCCGTGGCGGCGAAGGATCACGAGAAGCTCCTCGAGCTCTGCACGCCCACCTTCAAGGAGTACAAGCCGAGGTACGGCCTGACCAACTGGAACTGGTGGGAGCTCGAGCCCGCGGGCGAGACCGCGCCCACGGCGCTCCGGAACATCGCCCGGATCCAGCTGCCCTCGAAGTGGGGCGACATGGTGGAGCGCACGTCGATGCAGCGGATCGCGGCCGAGAAGAAGCTCGTCACCGGCCTCGACCTCGGGTGGACCGGCCTCGCGCTCCGCGCGCTGCTGCCGGTCCGGCAGCCCGACGGCGCGATCGTCGGCTACGTCGAGTGGGGCATGGAGATCAAGACGTTCCTCGAGCGCATGAAGAAGACCTCGGGGAACGAGTACGGCCTCGTGGTCGAGAAGGCGGCCATGAACCGGGAGCAGTGGGCCTCGACCAAGAAGCACCTCGGGGACCGCGACAGCTGGGAAGACATGAAGGATCTGCTGCTCGTCCAGGACACCGCGGAGGACGCCACCATCTTCCAGCACGAGGGGACGATCGCGGAGGTGCCCGAGGGCGGGAGGGCGCTGGATCTCCGCACGAAGGACGGCCGCACGTACTCGCGCGGCGTCTTCCCCATCTCGGACATGGCCGGCCGGAAGATCGGCGCGATCTTCGTCCTGCACGACATCACCGCGCTCCAGACGGAGATGAACAAGTCCCGCCAGCACGCCATCGTCACGATGATGGTGCTCATGATCATCCTGGCCATCGTGCTCATCGGCGTCTTCCAGGCGCTGGTCGTCCGCCGGCTGGAGCGGATGACCCAGGTGGCGACGCGCGTGGTGGGCGGGGAGTTCAACCTGGAGGTGGTCCCCGCCGCCGAGGACGAGATCGGCGCGTTCGAGACGCTCTTCGAGCAGTTCCGGGTGCTCTTCGTCGGGCTGCTGGAGCAGACGCAGCAGGGCGAGGAACGGCGCGACAAGAGCGCGGGCGAGGGGAGATAGCCATGGGCCTGACCTACGAGGCCAAGCGCAAGCTGGAGCAGGTGATCGCGGAGCGCCGGCTCAACGAGGCCGAGGTGAAGGGGAAGCTCTCGCTCCGGTCGGGGATGCTGCTCGCGTTCGTCAAGCCGGACTCGCCGGACGATCCGGTGAAGCTCGACAAGCTCCGCGCCGCGGCGCGGGAACTCCTCCAGGTCGAGCTCTGAGGGCCACGCCCGGCTGAGCTTCAGCCCCGTCCAAACGACTGCGGGGCGGCTCGCGCCGCCCCGCAGGTACCAGCGGCCGGAGCTCGCGGGCCTCAGTTCTCGCCGCGGCCGCGCACGCCCTTCACGCTGGCGGAGAGCGCCTTGGCCGGCTCCTTGGGGCGGAGCGCGCGGGTGGCCTTGCCGGCGAGCCACAGCTCGGACTCGCCGAGCGACTTGAGCTCCTTCTGCAGCTTCTGCTGGTAGTCGGGCGCGCCGCAGACCTTGAGGACGCGGGCGGTCTCCTTGCCCGTCTTCACCCGGCTGTAGAGGTTCTTGAAGACCGGGAGGACGGCCTCCTTGAACTTCGGGCGCCAGTCGAGCGCGCCGCGCTGCGCCGTGGCGGAGCAGTTCGAGTACATCCAGTCCATGCCGTTCTCGTCCACGAGGCGGATGAGGCTCTGGGTCAGCTCCTCCACGGTCTCGTTGAACGCCTCGCTGGGCGAGTGGCCGTTCTTCCGGAGCACCTCGTACTGCGCGTCCATGATGCCGGCCAGGGCGCCCATGAGCACGCCGCGCTCGCCGGTGAGGTCGCTGAAGACCTCCTGCTGGAACGTCGTCGGGAAGAGGTAGCCCGAGCCGACGGCGATGCCGACGGCGAGGCACCGCTCGCGGGCGCGGCCGGTGAAGTCCTGGGCGACGGCGAAGCTCGAGTTGATGCCGGCGCCGGAGAGGAAGTTGCGCCGCACGTTGAGGCCCGAGCCCTTCGGCGCGACCATGATCACGTCCACGTTCTTGGGCGGGACGACCTTGGTCTGGTCCTTGTAGACGATCGAGAAGCCGTGGCTGAAGTACAGCGCCTTGCCGGGCGAGAGGCACTTCTTGATCTTCGGCCAGATCGCCCGCTGGGCCGCGTCGGACACGAGCATCTGGATGATGGTGCCCTTCTTCGCGGCCTCCTCCATGTCGAACAGCGTCTCGCCGGGCACCCAGCCGTCCTCGACCGCCCGGTCCCAGTCCTTCTGGAACTTCTTGGACTGGCCGATGATCACCTTGAAGCCGTTGTCCTTCATGTTGAGCGCCTGGGCGGGCCCCTGGACGCCGTAGCCGATGACCGCGATGACCTCGTCCTTGAGGACCTCGCGCGCCTTCGCCATCGGGAACTCGTCGCGGGTGATGACCTCTTCCTTCACTCCGCCAAAGTCGATGATCGCCATCGTGGCTCTCCTGTTGCGGCTTCCGGTGACCGCGGGTTGGAAAATCGGGGGCGTAGACTGGCATGGCGACCGCCATCCGGCAAGGGGCGCAGCGTCGGATTTCCGGGTCAGGTGACCCCACGGCGCCGCGGGCCGGGCTCGCCGGACCGCCGAGCCCCTCCTCGCCGAGGAGCCGTCAGCCCCGCCCCGCCGCCGTCGCGAGCTCGATGAGCGCCTCGAGGGCGTTCGTCGTCGTGAGCAGGCCGACGAGGTCGCCCCTGTCGTTCAGCACGAGCACGCCGTTGAGCTTCCGGTCGTGGAGCAGGCGCGCGGCGTCGGCGAGCGGGGTCGCGGGCGTGACGGTGTGCGGCGTGGGGTTCATCGCCGCCTGCACCGGCGTGCGCGAGAGGAGGTAGTGCAGCTCCCACTGATCGAGCGAGGTCGCCTTCGCGGGCATGTAGCCGAGGAGCATCTTCTCGGTGACGAGGCCGACGAGCCGGCCGGCCCGCATCACGGGCAGGCGGCGGATGTTCTTCTCCTTGAGGAGGTGGATCGCCTCGAGCACCGTGGCGTCCTCCTCCACGGTCACGGGGTTCGGGGTCATCCAGTCGCCCACGGTCAGCTTCTTGGTCGCCATGGTCACATCCCCAGGTAGGCCTTCTTCACGTGGGCGTCGGCGAGCAGCGCCGCCCCGGTGCCGGTGAGGGCGACGCGCCCGCGCTCGAGCACGTACGCCCGGCTCGAGATCCGGAGCGACTGGTGCGCGTTCTGCTCGACGAGCAGCACCGTCGTCCCCTGGCGGTTGATCTCGCCGATCACCTCGAAGATGTGGCGCGTGAGGAGCGGCGACAGCCCGAGCGACGGCTCGTCGAGGAGGAGGAGCTTCGGGCTCCCCATGAGCCCCCGGGCGATGGCCAGCATCTGCTGCTCGCCGCCCGAGAGCGTCCCGCCGAGCTGGCCGCGCCGCTCGGCGAGGCGCGGGAAGAGCGCGAACGCCTTCTCGAGGTTCCGGGCGCGCTCGCGCCGGAGCGGCGGCAGGAACGAGCCCATGCGCAGGTTCTCGAGCACGGTCAGCTCGGGGAAGATGCGCCGGCCCTCGGGGACGTGCACGATCCCGAGCGCCACCACCTCGTGCGCCGCGAGCCGGCCGAGGTCCGCCCCCTCGAACTCGATCCGCCCAGCGCCGGGGCGCACGAGGCGCGAGACGTTGCGCAGCAGGGTGGACTTCCCGGCGCCGTTCGCCCCGAGGACCGAGACCACCTCGCCGGCCTTCACCTCCAGGTCCACGTCCCAGAGGACCCGCAGGTCGCCGTAGGCGAACGAGAGCCCCTCGACCCGGAGCATCATGGGGCCTCCCCGAGGTAGGCGGCGACGACCTCGCGGTTCTCCACCACCTGCGCCGGCGTGCCCTCGGCCAGCTTCTCGCCGGAGTTGAGCACGACCACCCGGTCCGAGATCCGCATGATGGCCCGCATGTCGTGCTCGATCACCACGAAGGTGAGCCCCGCCGCGCGCAGGGCGAGCACGAGCTCGATGACCTCGTCGCTCTCGGTGGGGTTGAGCCCGCCCATCACCTCGTCGAGGAGGAGGAGCGTGGGGCGGGTGGCGAGCACGCGCGCCACCTCGAGCTTCTTCCGCTCGCCGATGGGCAGCCCGCCCGCCGCCTGGGCGGCGCGCGGCAAGAGGCCCACCACCCGGAGATGCTCGAGCGCCTCGGCCCGGGCCGCCTCCGGGGCTCGCGTCCGCGCGAACGCGCCGACCATCACGTTCTCGAGCACCGTGAGGCGCGCCAGCGGCTTCACCTTCTGCCAGGTGCGGGCGAGGCCGAGCTTGCAGATCCTGTCCGGCGGCTTGCCGTTGAGGCGCGCGCCGCGGAAGCGGATCTCGCCGCGGTCGGGACGGTGGAACCCGGTGACGCAGTCGAAGAGGGTCGTCTTCCCGGCGCCGTTCGGGCCGATGAGCCCGACGATCTCGCCCTGCTCGACGGAGAACGAGACGTCGGCGTTGGCGGCGAGGCCGCCGAAGAACTTGGAGAGGTGCCGGATCTCGAGGAGCGCCATGGGGGTCGGGGGGCCGTCAGGGGGCCGGCGAGGGGACCTCGGCCGCCGTCTCGCGGCGCGCGCGGAGGCGGCGGAGGAGGCCGGCGACGCCCTCGGGCGCGAACAGGATCACGAGGACCATGATGAGGCCGTCCACGAGGAGGTGCGCCGGGGAGATCCAGGTCCCGACGAACGCGACGAGCTCGGAGCCGCGCGGGAGCAGCCCGACGGTCACGAGGCCGCCCGGGTTGCGCAGCACCTCCTCGAGCGGGACGAGGATCGCCGCGCCGATGATCGGCCCCTCCACGCGGCCGATCCCGCCCACGAGGCAGACGAGCACCATCCGGACGGAGACGTCGAGGCCGAAGGCGGCGCTCGGGTCGATGAACCGGGTGTAGCCGGCGAACACCGCGCCGGCGAGGCCGGTGAGGGCCGCCGAGATCGCGAGGGCGAGGTTCTTGTTCCAGGCGAGCCCGATCCCGAGCGAGTGGGCCGCGTCCTGGTCCTCGCGGATGGCGAGCAGGGAGTAGCCGAGCCGCCGCCGCAGCACCGCCCGCGAGACGAGGACCGCGGCGACGGCCAGGGCGAGCGTGAGCCAGTAGAAGGACCGCTTGGTGCCGAACGAGAGCTCGAGGCCGAAGACCTGGAGCGTGGGCGCGCTCGCGATCACGAACCCCTCGGCGCCGTTGGTGACGGACCGGAAGTGGAGGGCCGCGAGGCGGATGATCTCGGCGACGGCGATCGAGGCGAGGACGAAGTAGGGCCCGCGCAGCCGGAACGTGATGCTCCCGATCACCACCCCCACCAGCACCGCCGCCAGCATCGCCGCGGGCAGGCCGAACCACGGGGCCACCTGGAACCGCTCGAACAGGATCACGGCCGTGTACGCGCCGACGCCGAAGTAGGCGGCGTGGCCGACGGAGTACTGCCCGGCGTAGCCGCCGAGGACGTTCCAGGCCGAGCCCATGAGCACGGCGAGGAAGAGCACCACGCCCATGTTGATCGGGTAGGGCTTGGTCACGAGGAGCGGAAAGGCCGCGAGGGCGGCGACCGCGAGCGCGGCGGGGAGCCAGCGCAGGGCGGCGCGGACGGCGGGACGCTCGAGCGAGAGGAGAGGCATGGAGTCCTCTAGGCCCGGGTCTTGCCGAGGAGCCCGGAGGGCTTCACGAGGAGGAGCACGAGGAAGAGCACGTACACCACGAGCTCCTTGAGCCCGCTCGCGACGTAGACGGCCGCGAGCGACTCGGTGACGCCGATGAGGACGCCGGCCAGGGTGGCGCCGACGACGCTGCCCATCCCGCCCAGCACCACGATGACGAACGCCTTGAGCGTGAAGGCGGCGCCGACCTGCGGGTAGATGTAGTAGGTCGGCGCGATCAGGGCCCCGGCGACGCCGGCCAGGGCCGCCCCGAGCCCGAACGCCAGCACCGACATGCGCCCGACGTCGATCCCCATGAGCTGGGCCGCGAGCCGGTCCTGCGCGGTGGCCCGGATCGCCTGGCCGGTGTCGGTGCGGAGGAGGAACAGGTACAGGGCGACCGTCACCGCCACCGTCACGAGGAACGACAGGAGCAGCGGGTACGAGACCGAGAGGCCGCCGAGGTCGAAGCTGGCGGACGAGTAGGAGGTGGAGACGAGCCGGTAGTCCGAGGTGGCGGCGAGCATCACCCCGTTGGACATGATCAGCCCCAGGCCGATGGTCAGCAGGATCTGGTTCTGGGGGAGTGCGCCGAGCACGCGGTTCACGATCGTCGTCTGGAGCACCGCGCCCCAGACGAAGAGGAGCGGCGCCACCGCCAGGATCGAGAGGTACGGATCCCAGCCCAGCTTCACGAAGAGGATCCAGCTCGCGTACATGCCGAGCATCACCAGCTCGCCGTGGGCGAAGTTGATGACGCGCATGACGCCGAAGATGAGCGTCAGGCCGATGCCGATGAGGGCGTAGACGCCCCCGACCAGCACGCCGCTCAGGACCGATTGGAGGAAGAGGATCATCGTCGTGGTTCCGGCGGCTTGATGCAGCGCGAGGCCGCTCACCCTGAGCCTGTCGAAGGGCGACAGGCTCAGGGCGAGCGGACTCTCTGTCCCGCTCGTGGTGAGCCTGTCGAACCACGAGCGGGGGCCGTGGGTCTCACTTCCACCCAGGGAAAGGATACACCGCCTTGCGCCTCGCGAACTGCGCGGGCCAGACCGTCTGCGCCTTCCCGTCCTGGTACTGGATGACCGGCATGACGTGCCGGTTCTGGTTCGTGAAGCCGTCGAAGGTCTCGAACCGGACCGGCCCGAGGACGCCGGTCCAGTTGCCGCGCGCGAGCGCCTCGCGCGTCTTCTTCGGGTCGCCGCCGGCGCCCGCCGCGGCCTCCCCGGCGACGAGGACCGCCGCGTACGCGCACGCGGCGTGGTACGTGGGCTTCTTCTTGAACCGCGCCTGGTAGCGGGTCGCGAACTCCGCCGCTCCGGGCCAGCCGGTGTCCGGCGTCCACTGCGTGACCGAGTAGACGAGGTTGCTGATCGTGCGCTCGGCCTCGAACTGCGCCGTGTCGAACCCGGCCCCGCCGCCGAGGAACGCCTGCGGCGCGAGCCCCACCTCGCGCGACTGCCGCATGAGCAGGATGGCGTCCGCGACGTACGAGACCATGAAGACGAGGTCGGGCTTCTGCGCCTTGATCTTGGAGAGCGTGGAGCGGTAGTCGGGCGCGCCCTTCTGGTAGGCCTCGTCGGCGACCACCTTCAGGCCCTTCTTCTGCGCGAGCTGCTTGCCCGCGTTCGAGACCGAGCTGCCGAAGTCGGTGGACTCGTACACGAAGGCGATGGTCTTCGGCGCGCCCAGGGCGAGCACGGCGTCGAGCAGCGACCCCGCGTACACGTGCGCGGGCGCGTTGAGGCGGAAGACGTAGGACCGGCCGGCGCGCGTGAGCTCCTCCTTCGCGGCGGCGGGGACGAGGAGCGGCACCTGGTACTGCTGCGCGAGCGGCGCGACCGCGTTGGCGCTCGCGGACGTGTACGGGCCCACGACCGCGGCGACCTCCTCGCCCGTGGCGAGCTGCTCGATCGCGCTCATGGCGTTCTGCTGCTTCCCGCCGTCGTCCTGCTTGAGGAGCACGACGTCGATCCCGCGGGCCTTCAGGTCCTCGACGGCGAGGTCCGCCCCGTTCGTCAGGTTCTCGCCGATGGGGGCCTCGGGGCCGGTCATCGAGTTGATGAAGCCGAGCCGCACCGGCGCGGCCCCGGTGGAGAGCGGCAGGAGGGAGAGGGCGAGGAGGACGGTGTGGGCGAGTCGCGGCGCCATGGCGGCTCCTTTCGCGAGGAACGATCTTTGCCGCAGTGATGGTGCGGCAACAAGATCCAACCCGTCCAGGGAGTGCATGTGTGCGACGCGATGCGGCGGGGGCTCGGGACCGGGCGCGGGCTCCGGGATATCAGTGCCGGAACGTCACGATGGTGACGGCGTCTCCGCCCTCGTGCCGGTCGCCGGGCCGGAAGTCGCCGACGTAGGGCGACGCCGAGAGGTGGTCGCGCAGCGCTTGCTTGAGCGCGCCGGTGCCGTGCCCGTGCAAGATCACGGCGGTCGGCTCGCCGTTCCCGAAGAGCCGGTCGAGGAACCGCTCCACCTCGCGGAGCAGCTCCTCGACGCGCATGCCCCGCACGTCGAGCCGCCGCTCCGGGACGAAGACGGCGTCGGCCTTGGCGGCGCCGGCGGCCGCGAGCTTCTCGCCGCGGCTCCGCGCCATCGTCGCCTCGCGCGCGCGGCCCTGGAGCGGGACGAGATCGGCGACGGGGCGCCGGATCTTGAGCGAGCCGGCCCGGATCAGCGCCTCCTTGCCGTCCACCTCGACGACCTCGCCCTCCTGGCCGAGCGACGCGATCCGCACGCGCACGCCCGGGGCCACCGTCCCGCCGGGCAAGGCCTCGGCGCCGGCGTCGGCCCGGGCCTGGGTCGCCTTCGCGGCCTGCGCCACGGTCGCGTGCCACTCGTCGAGCTGGCGCTTCGCCTCGGCCGCCTTCCGCGGCGACGGGGCCGCCTGGAGC
>JAEYOU010000328.1 GCA_023411405.1 Pseudomonadota bacterium
GACGGGGGCCCGCATCGGCGTCGCGCGGGCCAGGGCGTCGAGGCCGGCGCGGGCCTCCCCATCCCACTCCCGGTGCGGGGTGAGCATGATCCCCCAGGCGTCCCAGGGCAGGAGCTCGCGGCCGGCGAGGGCGTTCACGTCCTTCACGAGGTTCGAGCAGACGAACTCCCAGCCCCAGTACTCGAGGATCCCGTACCGCTGCGGATCGTCGCCGGCGCGGCACGCCAGCCACGCCTCGCCGCCCGAGACGAACGCGCCGTCCGGGAGGTCCATCGGGTCGAAGTCGAACCGGAGCGCGTCCTTCATCCGCGCGTCGAGCTGCGGATCGCCGATGACCCAGCGGCGCCCGTCCCAGCGCTCGACGACCCAGTGGTCGATCCACCTGCCCTGCTCGAAGTACCCGGCGAACCCGCAGCGCACGCGCGCGGGGATGCCGGCCTGCCGGAGCAGGGCCGCGTAGAGCACCGAGTGGTCGCGGCAGTTGGAGATCAGCTTCTGCGGGAAGGGCAGCGGGGCGGCGTCGTCGGGGCTCCGGCCGAGCGAGGCCTCGAGCTCCCCGATGCGGCGGAGCTTGGCGCGGAGATCGCGGAGGTTCGTCTCGGAGGACGCGCGGGCGGCGTCGTCCGCGAGCCCGTACGCGCCGCGCCAGTGGACGTGGACCATCACCGAGCGCACCGCCTCGGCGAGCGCCCGCGGGTCCCGGCCGGCGCGGGCGGCGAGGCGGGCGAGGCGCGGGGCCTCGTCCTTCGGGTCGGTGAAGGGGCCGCTCGAGAGCCAGGCCTCCGGGCCGGCGGGCAGCGTGGGAACGGTCGCGGCTGCGTGCGTCATCTCGGGTTCTCCTCTCGGCTGGACGGAGGAGAACCTACGGCGGCGCGCAGGCCGCGTTTTGATTGGGCGTGCGGTGATCGCCGCCCGGGAAGGGCCGGCCGGCGTCCCCGGGCGGCGTGCGCCGGCGCGTACCGCCGCCCGGTATGAACCGTTTCAGACTTGCCTTCCTGGCTCGTTCTCCTTGACGAACGCGGCGAGAACGTGTCAACGGATGTTCTGCTCACGGTGTAGTTCGACCGACGGATGTGGCCCCGCGACCGGTTCCGCCGGCAGCGTCTGCCGTGCTCCTGCCCCAATCGCGCGACGAGGGAACGATGCGCTCCAGGCACCTTGCGAAACTCATGGCCCTGCTGGTCGGGGCGGCGCTGGCCGGCTGCGGGAGCAACCCGGGGTCCGCGACCGCGCGCGACGCCGTCGCCGCCCTCGTGACCAACGGCGTGAACGCGACGCTGACGGTGCAGTCCACGTCGAGCACGAGCGTCTGCTGGAACGTGACGCTCGCCAACACGAGCACGGCGCAGGTCTCGAGCTGGACGGTCGGGGTCACGCTCACCAGCGCGACGTTCACGCAGGTGCGGAACGCCACCGCGTCGGTCAGCGGCAGCCTGGTCACGGTCCGACCGTCGTGGTGGGGCGGCCGCATCGCCCCCGGCGCGTCGGTCTCCTTCAGCCTGTGCGCGAGGCCGGCGGGCGCGAACCCGGGGGCGACGCTGACCTCGCTCCAGGTCACGGGCGGCGCGACCGGCCCGACGAGCTACACGCTCACCGTCGGCACGAGCACCGGCGGCACCACCAGCCCCGCGGCCGGGACCTACAGCCACGCGGCCGGCACGGTGGTCCAGGTCGCCGCCACGCCGGCGAGCGGGTACGGCTTCGCCGGCTGGAGCGGCGCCGCCACCGGCACCGCCAACCCCGTCTCCGTCACGATGGACGGGAACAAGACCCTGACCCCGTCGTTCAGCCCGACGAGCACGAGCTCCGCCCTCTCCGTCAACGCCGGCGGGTCGGCCTCCGAGAGCTTCGTCGCCGACGCGTACTACTCCGGCGGGAGCACGTACTCGACCACCAGCACGATCGACACCTCGCTCCTCACCGGCGAGATCCCGCCGCAGGCGGTCTTCCGCACCGAGCGGTACGGCGAGTTCACGTACACGATCCCCAACCTCACGCCGGGCAGCGCGCGGACGGTGACGCTCTACTTCCAGGAGAGCTACTGGACCGCCGCCGGCCAGCGGACGTTCGACGTGGCCGTGAACGGCGCGCCGGTGCTCACCGCCTTCGACATCTTCGCGGCGGCGGGGGGCCGCTCCAGGGCCATCGCCCGGACCTTCGAGACGGCCGCGGACGCGAGCGGCCAGGTCGTGATCCGGTTCACGAAGGGCGGCGGACCGGACAACCCGAAGGTCTGCGGCGTCACGGTGGCCGGCGCCGGCACCACCCCGAACACGTTCGCGCTCACGGTGACGAAGGCGGGCACCGGCAGCGGCACGGTCAGCGGCGCCGGGATCGCGTGCGGCAGCACTTGCAGCGCCGCGTACGCGAGCGGGACGAGCGTGACGCTGACCGCGTCCGCCGCGGCCGGCTCGACCTTCGCCGGGTGGAGCGGCGCCTGCTCCGGCACGGCGACCTGCACGGTGAGCATGACCGCGGCCCGGACCGTGACCGCCACGTTCACGGGGTCGAGCCCGGGCAACTACGTCGTGGCCATGGTGCAGTCCACCAGGGCCCAGGCCTCCGAGCTCACCACGGCCGACGTCGCGTCGCTGGTCTCGAGCGCCGTCGCGCAGGCCGGGGGGCTCGACTTCATCCGCGATGGCCAGACCGTGGTCCTCAAGCCGAACCTCGTGACCGCGTACACCGACGGCGGGAAGACGAGGCCGGCGGACCCGCTCGTCAACGGCATCTCGACCGACTGGCGCGTGGTCAAGGCGGTCGCCGATCTGGTCCGGGCCCGGAACCCCAGCGGCAGGATCCTGGTGATGGAGGGGTCGGTGAACTCGACCGCCCGGGCCTACTCGATGCTCGGGTACACCGCCTCGAACTTCGGCTCGTCGGTGGACGAGTTCATCGCGCTCGAGGGCAGCTCGTGCGCCGATCGCTCGACCGGCGCGCTCGAGCAGCGCACGGCGGCGAGCGGGAAGCGGTACTGGATCAACAGCCGCTACGTGAACGCCGACGTGGTGATCAGCCTCCCCACGATGAAGACCCACGTCTCGGCCGGCATCACGGGCGCGGTCAAGAACCTGGGGATCGGCGTGACGCCGGTCGGGCAGTTCTCGGCCGGCACCAACGCCTCCGACGACTGCACCCGCGGCCAGTCCTCGACCTACATCGATCACAGCGGCCCCGAGTCGCTCGGGCAGTTCATCCGCGACTACTACAGCCTCCGGCCGGCCGACTTCGTGGTCATGGACGCGCTGCAGGGGCTCGAGCACGGACCGCTGCCGGCCTGGGACAACAGCGGCACCTACGACTACGCCTCCTCGCGGAAGAACATGCGGCTCATCCTGGCCGGCAGGAACGCCGTCGCCGTGGACACGATCGAGTCGCTGGTCATGATGTGCGACCCGAAGAAGGTGCCGCACCTCACCAAGCTCGAGGCGGACGGCCTCGGCACCACCGACGCGGCGAACATCACCGTGGTCGGGAAGAGCGTGAACGAGGTCGCGAAGCCGTTCGCCGGGAAGCAGACGGCCATCTGCCCGGGCACGGCGCCCGCGCCGACGGGCCGCCCCGCCGGCGCGTGCCAGGCGGGCGCGTCCTACCCCGCGCCGATCCTGACCGGCACGCCGCGGCTCCTCTACCGGCCCTCGGGCACGGTCCCGAGCGGCACCTACGAGGGACCGGTCTGGCGCGCCTCGAGCTCCACGCTCCTGCTCAGCGACATCACCTTCAGCGGCGCGGTCCACCCCTCGCAGCTCCTCCGGGCGACGCCCGCCGGCGCGGTCTCGACGTGGGTGTCGGACGCCGGCACCAACGGGATGGCCGTGGACGGGAGCGGGGCCGTGTTCGCGTGCTCGCACAAGGTCCAGGGGATCGTGCGCGTCGGCACGAACGGCGTCCTCACGACGTACGTGGACAACGTGGGCGGGCAGAAGTTCAACTCGCCGAACGACCTCGCGCTCCGCTCGGACGGGACGATCTACTTCACCGACCCCGACTTCCAGCTCGGCAACCGGACCTCGCAGACCGGCAGGAAGGGCGTCTACCGCGTGTCCCCGAGCGGCGCCGTCTCGCTCGTCGACGGCACCTTCGTCCAGCCGAACGGCATCGCCCTCTCCCCGAACCAGGGCGTGCTGTACGTCGCCGACTACTCCGCGAACGTGGTCCGCGCCTTCACCGTCGCGGCCGACGGCAGCACGAGCGGGCGCCGGGACTTCGTCCGCGTGACCTCGCCCGACGGGCTGGCGATGGACTGCCTGGGCAACCTGTACGTCGCCTCCGGCGCCGGCTCGATCCAGGTCTTCTCGCCCAGCGGCAGCCAGCTCGGCAGCGTCGGCGTCGCCTCCGGCCTCAGCAACATGGCCTTCGGCGGCGCCGAAGGGCGGACGCTCTTCATCACCGCCGGGAAGGCGCTGTACGCGCTCGACATGAACCTGCCGGGCTACTTCGACTGACGGGCGCGCCCCGATCGCGCGGGGACGCGGCGACGCGTCACCGCGCGATCGGCCTGTACCGGATCCGGCGCGGCTTCGCGCCCTCCTCGCCCAGCCGGCGCTTCTTGTCGGCCTCGTACTCCTGGTAATTGCCGGTGAAGAACGTCCAGCGCGACTCGCCCTCGGCGGCGAGGATGTGCGTGGCGATCCGGTCCAGGAACCAGCGGTCGTGCGAGATGACGAGCACGCACCCGGCGAACTCCTGGAGCGCGTCCTCGAGCGCCCGCAGCGTCTCGACGTCGAGGTCGTTCGACGGCTCGTCGAGCAGCAGCACGTTGGCGCCGGTGCTGAGCGTCTTCGCGAGGTGGAGCCGCCCGCGCTCGCCGCCGGAGAGGGCGCCGACGAGCTTCTGCTGGTCGGCCCCCTTGAAGTTGAACCGGCTGATGTACGCGCGGCTCGGCATCTCGAACTTGCCGACGGTGATCGTGTCGTGGCCGCCGGAGAGCTCGTCGAAGACGGTCTTCTCGCCGGAGAGGTTCTCGCGGCTCTGATCGACGAAGGCGATCTTCACCGAGGGGCCGATCTCGACCGTCCCCGCGTCGGGCTTCTCCACGCCGGTGATCATCTTGAACAGCGTCGACTTGCCGGCGCCGTTCGGGCCGATGATCCCGACGATCGCGCCGGGCGGGACGATGAACGACAGGTCGTCCATGAGGAGCTTGTCGCCGAACCCCTTCGAGACGCCCTGGAACTCGATCACCTTCTGCCCGAGCCGCTCGGCCACGGGGATGAAGATCTCCTGCGTCTCGTTCCGCTTCTGGTACTCGAACTTCGAGAGCTCCTCGAACCGGGCGAGGCGGGCCTTGCTCTTCGCCTGGCGCGCCTTCGGGTTCTGCCGGACCCACTCGAGCTCCTGCTTCATCGCCTTGATGCGCGCGCTCTCCTGCTTCGCCTCGACCTCGAGCCGCTGCTCCTTCTGCTCGAGCCAGGAGGAGTAGTTGCCCTTCCACGGGATCCCGTGGCCGCGGTCGAGCTCGAGGATCCACTCGGCCACGTTGTCGAGGAAGTAGCGGTCGTGCGTGACCGCGACGACGGTGCCGGGGAACCGCCCCAGGAACTGCTCGAGCCACTCCACCGACTCCGCGTCGAGGTGGTTCGTCGGCTCGTCGAGGAGGAGCATGTCGGGCTTCGAGAGGAGGAGCTTGCAGAGCGCCACCCGGCGCTTCTCTCCGCCGGAGAGGTGCGCGATCTTCGCGTCCCAGGGCGGGAGCCGGAGCGCGTCGGCCGCGATCTCGAGCGCGGTGCCGGTGTCGGCGCCGGCGTTGGCGATGATCGCCTCGAGCCGCGCCTGCTCCTCGGCCAGCTTCTCCATGTCGGCGTCGGGTTCGCCGTACGCGGCGTAGACCTCCTCGAGCCGCTTCTGGGCGGCCGCCACCTCCCCCTGCGCCGACTCGACCTCCTCGCGGACGGTCTTCTCGGGATCGAGCCGGGGCTCCTGCGGCAGGTACCCCTGGCGGATCCCGGACTGCCGGGTGATCTCGCCGTCGTACTCCTCGTCCACGCCGGCCATGAGCCGGAGCACGGTGGACTTGCCGGCGCCGTTCAGGCCGAGCAGGCCGATCTTCGCGCCCGCGAAGAAGGAGAGGGAGATGTCCTTGATGATCTGCCGCTTGGGCGGGACGATCTTGCTCACGCGGAGCATCGACATCACGTACTGGGGCATGGATCCTTCTCGGGCTGGGGTGGGCGGGGGAGGGAGATAACATGAATCCTCCTGCGCCGCTCTACTCCGCCCGGACCCCGTGCACCTCGTCCACGGACAGGAAGCCGTCCCGGCCGTGGCACACGGTGCAGTTCTCCCGCCCGTCGATCGTGTTCCGCGCCGCGTGCGCGAGCGCGGCGCCGGTGTCGTGGCAGCTCGTGCAGGCGGCGGTCACGGGCAGCCGCCGCGCCTCCGCGCCGGCGTGCGCCGCGGTCGCGGAGTGGAGGATCGTCGCCGACTCGTTGGCGACGGTCGCCGGCGCGTCCGCCGGGATCGACTCGATCCGGTACGTGCGGCCGGCGTGACAGATGGTGCACTGCGCGAGGGCGCCCGGGAACTCGACGTCGCCGAGGAAGTTCACGCTCCCGCGGAACCCGACCCAGACGAGGGGGTCGGAGAGCCCGAGCTCGGCCGAGCCGCTGCGCGCGCCGGTGTGGATCCGGTGGATCATGGTCTTGAAGTGGATCGAGCGCTCCTCGACGGCGTCGTACGTGGAGCCGAGCGCGACGTTCCCGGCCGGCCCCTTCGGCCGCTGCGCCCAGTCCGACGCGTCGGGCGTGTGGCACATGACGCAGTACTCCGGGTCGTTCCGCAGGTCGCCGTGCGCGCGGACGAGGCCGTGGCACGCGTTGCACCTCGCCTCGTCGATCACCACCCGGCGGGCGGCGGGGCTGCCGCCGGGGAACGTGCCCGCGACCGTGTCCACGTACACGACCGGGTTCAGGGCCCACTCGTTCACCGCCTCCCCCGTGAAGGGCCACCGCGCGGGGTCGGTGCTCGCCAGGCCACGGCGGGCCTCGAGCGCGACCGCCCACGTCCCGGCCGCGGTCTCCGGGAGCGGCGCCGGGAACGTGTACCGGAACCGGCCCTCGGCGTCGGCGGCGGTCGTGAGCGGCACGATCCCGGTGATCGGGGCGTTGCCGTTCGTCAGCTCCGGCCGCGTGGGGCCGGCGAGCGTGATCGCCACGCGCCCGAGCGCCCGCGGGATCGGGCTCTGCTCGTCGTTCGCCGGGGCGGGCGTGCCGAGCGGCGTCGGGGTCCCGGTGCGATCGGTGAGGGTGAAGACCACGGTCGGCGCCTGCCCGGGCCGCAGGTCCTCGACCGCGACGATCTCGGCGGTGAGCGCGTTCCACTCCGGGCGCTCGTGCGGCGCCTGGTGGATGGCGCGGACGTCGGCGGCGACGGTCGGACGCGCGTCGGTCGCGACGTGGCACCCGGCGCACCGCGTGTCGTCGGGCTGCGGCCCGCCGGTGTGCAGCCGGTGCACGCGATCGCCCTCGGGGATCGCGGCCGCGCCGTACCACACGTCCGTGTGGCAGCCGGCGCACGTGCGCCGCGAGACGTCCGTGAACCGCGCCTCGGCCTGCGCGCCGCCGTGGCAGGCCTGGCAGCTCCGGAGATCCTGCGGGAAGCCGACGCCCTCGGCGACGGCGAGCGGCGGCTGCTCGTTGTCCGTCCGCTCCACGACCCGGCCGTAGACGGCCTCGCTGCTGCGGAACCCGACCACCGAGTACTTCTGGCCGGGGACGAGCGCTCCGGTCTCGGCGTCGTGGAGCGTGGGCAGCTCCTTCCCCGCGTGGATCCGGTGGACGAGGCGCCCCAGCTCCATGGGGTTCGGGTCGGTGTCGGGGGTCGCGCCCGCGAGCGCCGCCGGATCCACCGTGTCCGGATCGGCGTTCTGGAACGTGTGGCAGGTCACGCAGACCCGCGTCCCGCTCCGGAAGCCGCCGTGCGCCTGGACCACCGCGTGACAGGTGTTGCAGCGCTCGTCGGCGACGAGGTCGCGCGTCTCCTGCACGGCGGCGCCGCTCCGCGTGAAGTCGAGCGTGGAGGTCGTGGAGGCGGTCCCGGGCGTACCGGCGAGCCACACGCCGGCGCGCAGGGTCGTCGCGGGATCGAGGCCCTCGGGCAGCTTCGCGGTGAACGTGTACGAGAACTGCCCGCCGCCCAGCTCCTGGACCGCGCCGCTGGTCTCGGACCCGGGCTGCTTCACGTCGCGGAGGATCGCGTCCTCGGGCGTGCCCGGGCCGGCGATCGGGAGCGACGGCAGCGTCTGTCCTCCCGTGAGGACGAAGCTCTGCCACGCCGCGATCCCGGAGACCGGCTCGCGGGTCAGCCCCGCGAGCGCCCACGTGGGCCGCAGGGCGGCGGCCGCCTCTCCCCCGACCGCCTGGCCGCCGCGCGTCAGGGTGTAGCGGACCGTCACGGCGCCGGTCTCGTCGACCGACGCGCCCGTGACGAGCACCTGATACGCGGGCGGCGGCGCGGGTGACGAGGGCTCGGAGACCTGGCGCGCGGAGTCGCACGCGAGCAGCGCGACCACCGACAGTGGAACGGCCGCCCACCCTCTGGCGTGCATGGCACCCCTCCATGGGCACGGCGCCGGCCGGCACGCACCGTCGTCCCGGGTCTCCGCGCGCGGCGCGCCGGTGCCCACGCAACCTTGCGACCGCCGCGCGCGGTCAGCAGCCGCCGCGGGCGGCTCAGAAG
>JAEYOU010000508.1 GCA_023411405.1 Pseudomonadota bacterium
CCGCAGGTCGCCTCTCCCCCTCCGCCGCCGCGGGCCGCCGCCCACGCGAAGCCGCGGCCACAGGCGACGGCCACGACGAAGAAGGCCGCGGCCAAGGCTACCGCCACCAAGGCCAAGCGGGGGGCCACCCGCTCGAAGGCGACGTCGGCCAGGCCGAGCGCGAAGAAGGCGCCGGCGAAGAAGGCCGCGGCGAAGAAGCCGGCGCCCAAGAAGCGGCGCTGACGGGCGCTCCATCCCCCCACCCCGCAGGAGCCGAGCCCCCGGATCGGGCGGCGGACGTGCGCGTCATGCCCGGACCCGAGGCATCGCCCTGCCTCCCTCGCGCGCAGGCGCCGCCGCAGACCGGCGCGATCGCCCCGTTTTCGAGCGGGTGATGCCCGGCACACGGGCTGCAATCCGGGCCACGTCGAACCTTTCCGTCCGTGGAGGGACACCCGTGAAAACACTCTTCGTCGCCCTGGCCGCCCTCGCACCGGCTGCCGCATCCGCCGCCGACGGCACAAACGCCGGCGACACCGCCCTCGTGCTCTTGAGCGCAGGCCTCGTGATGCTCATGACTCCGGGGCTGGCCTTCTTCTACGGCGGCCTGGTCCGCTCGAAGAACGTCGTCCACACGATGAACCTCTCGATCGCGGTGATGGGCGTGGCCGGCGTCCTCTGGGCCCTCGTCACGTACAGCCTCTCGTTCGCGCCGGGCGGTAGCCTCGACGCCGTCGTGGGCGGCCTCTCCTGGATCGGGCTCCACGGCGTGGGCGACGCCCCCGAGGCGAGCCTCGCCGGGACCATCCCCCACAGCGCGTTCATGCTGTTCCAGGGCATGTTCGCGGTGATCACCCCCGCCCTCATCTCCGGCGCGCTGGTCGAGCGCGTCCGGCTCAAGCCGTACCTCCTCTTCATCGCGCTCTGGTGTGTCTTCGTGTACGCGCCCGTCGCGCACTGGGTGTGGGCGCCCGGCGGCTGGCTGCGCGGCCTCGGGGTCCTCGACTTCGCGGGCGGCACGGTCGTCCACATCAACGCCGCGGCCGCGGCGCTCGTGGGCGCGATCCTCCTCGGCAAGCGCCGTGGCCTGCGGACGCCGACCGTGCTGCCGCACAACGTGCCCTTCGCGATCCTGGGGATGGGTCTCCTGTGGTTCGGGTGGCTCGGCTTCAACGGCGGCAGCGCCCTCTCCGCGAGCGGCCTGGCCGGCACCGCGTTCGTGAACACGTTCTTCGCGCCCGCCGCGGCGGCGCTCACGTGGGGCCTCGTCGAGCTCTTCCTCCACGACAGGATGTCCGGCGTCGGCCTCGCCTCGGGCGCCGTCGCGGGCATGGTCGCGATCACCCCGGCGGCGGGGTTCGTCACCCCGGCCTCCAGCCTCCTCATCGGCGTGCTCGCCGCGGGCGCCTCGTTCGCCGCGGTCCGCCTCCGGCCGCGCCTCGGGCTCGACGACGCCCTCGACGTCTTCGCCGTGCACGGCGTCGCCGCCACGCTGGGGGCGCTGCTCACCGGCGTCCTCGCGTCCACCGCGGTCAACGCCGCCGGGGCCGACGGTAGCCTGCTCCTCCTCGGGAAGCAGGCCCTGGGCGTCTTCACCACGCTCGCCTTCTCCGGCCTGGTGTCGTTCGTCCTCTACAAGGTCGTGAACGCGATCACCCCGCTCCGCGCCGAGGAGCAGGACGAGTGGACGGGCATGGACGAGGCCGAGGCCGGGGAGCGCGGGTACATCACCGCCGACCTCGACTCCGCGCCGGGCGCCTCCGTCTCCGCGCCGCGGCCCGCGCCCGCCCCGACGCCGATGCCGCGCCCGCGGCCGACCACAAGCTAGACGCCCCTCCGCTGCACGTGCCCGGCGCAGCCCGTTGCCCTCATCCGGGGCAGCGCGCTGCGCCGGACGCGTTTTCGGGCCGCGATCGCGCGGCCCCCTGCCGGCACGGCCGCTGCACTGCGCAGGGTCCGAACGCAGCACGATCGACAGCCTGGAGGATCGAACGCAATGAAGAGGGCACTCGCAGCCGCCGCCGCCGCCGTCATCGCACTGTCCGTGAATCCGCAGCGCGCGCACGCCACGCCGTCCACCGTCTTCTGGACCCCGGCGACGACCTACACGCAGCCGTACCTGGTTCCGCACCTCACGTACGACACCTACGTCGCGGAGCGGAGCGCGCTCCAGAACGACTACGGCCTCACCCTCGGCGTCCTGCCCGGGACCAAGCTCCTGGGCGAGGTGGGCGTGGACTTCTTCCTGCCGACGGGCGACCTGGGCGTGTTCGACTACGCGCAGCTCAACGCCAAGGTGACGCTCGCCGAGGGCGCGTTCGCGAAGTGGCAGCCGGGGGTCTCCGTCGGGATCATGGGCGTCGGGTTCGAGGAGGACGCCTCCGACTACCACCTGCTCCACGGCACCGTCGGCAAGACGTTCAAGTTCGGCACCGTGGCCGCGGGCGCCTACTACGGCCTCGGCTCCGAGGTCCTCTGGACCGGCTCCGACGGCGAGGCGCGCGGCGGCGCCCTGGCGAGCTACACGAGCCCGGACTTCGTCCTCGACCTGCCCGGCCTCAACAAGATCGTCCTCGCCGCGGACGTCTCCACCGGCCAGAACTGGTTCGGCGCGGTGGGCGGCGGCGCGGCGTTCTACTTCACGCCCGCGGTGAGCCTCCTCACCGGTCCAGTCTTCTTCCTCGACGGGGACTACGCCGAGGCGGCCTACGGCACCGACTTCATGTGGACGTTCCAGCTCGACGTCGACTTCGATCTCGTCAAGAAGAAGAGCTGAACGGCGGCGGCACGGGCGGCGAGCCCGTGTCCGGGCCCGGGGGCTTCCTCGGGCCCGGGCGCGGGCTCGTTCACGCGGAAGCGGCCGTCGCGGTCACGACACCATCTGCCCCAGCACCGTATCGAACACGAACAGCTCGACGCGCTCGCGCTCCTCGGGCGAGAGCCCGGAGAAGGCGAACGAGACGCGCACGTTCCCCTGCTGCGGCTTCACGTCCGCGACGCGGACCTTGCCGAGGAGCGGCTCGGCGGACGGGATGCGGAGCGTGAAGGAGTACTCGTCTCCCGCCGGCGGCGCCTTCGCGAGGAGGCAGGCGAAGCCGCCGACCGAGAGATCGATGGTGATCGCCCGGGCGCTCGAGGTGATGAGGTCGAGGTCGACCTGGAGCGCGCGCGCCACCCGCAGCGACTGCCGGGGCGTCTCGCCCGGCTTCACCGTGAGGCGCTGCGCCTGGAGCAGCGCGCGGGCGAGCTCGTCGCGCGCGCCGCGGTAGGACTCCTGCTCGGGCTTCGAGAGCTTGCCCGCGCGGGCGCGCTCGTGCAGCGCGCGGAACTGCTTCAGCCACTCGGCCAGGCTCAGCGGAGCAGGCGCCATCGGTTCACCCCTGGAGCGCCTTCTTGAGCTCCGGCGCCGGCTTGAAGCCCACGGTCTTGGTGGGCGCGATCTGGATCTCGGCCCCCGTCTTCGGGTTCCGCCCCACGCGGCCGGCGCGCCGCTTCACCACGAACGTGCCGAAGCCCGGCATGGAGAACCGCTTGTCCTTGCGGATGCTCCGGGCGAGGTGGTCGAACACCGTCTCCACGAGCAGGGCGACCTGGCGCTTCGAGAGCTCGCTGTGGGTCGCCTGCACCTTCTCGATCAGATCGGCCTTGGTCATGGAGGCTCGCGTCCTGTGGAGGTCGCGCGACCCTAGCGCCGCCGTGGAGGGTGCGTCAAGCAGCGCAGCGGCGGTGGAGCGGCTGCAGGCGCAGGGCCACAGGCCAGAGAAGAAGCGGGCAATAAAGCAGGCATTTCCCTGACGCCTGAAGCCCGAGGCCCTCGGCGATCACGCCTCGCCGCCGATCCGGGCGCCGCTCACGAGCGCCCGGATGGTCTCGACCACGTCCGGCGGCGCGGGCGTGCGCGCCGTCAGGAACACGCGGTACTGGACCCCGCCGTCGCACGCCGCCCAGGCCCAGACGTGCCACCCGCTCCGGTCTCCCTCGAGGCTGAGCGCGCGCCGGCCGGCGAACTTGGTGGGATGCGATCGCGTCCGCTCCAGCCCTTCGCCGCCGCGCTTCATCAAGGCGGCCGCGTCGTCGAGGCACGCGGCCTCGCTCGCGAACGTCTCCTCGGGGCTCGAGACCTCGAGGCGCGCCCCGCCCTCCGCGCGCTCCAGCCGGAGTCGCCGCGCGTCGCCCGAGGGGGCCCAGGCGGCGGGCGCCTCGACGCGGAGGCCGGCGACGTCGTAGCGGAGCCAGCCCTCCCGCCCCGACGGGACCCCCTGCGGG
>JAEYOU010000589.1 GCA_023411405.1 Pseudomonadota bacterium
CCGCCGGCCCGGGCGAGCACGCTCGCCGCGCCGACCAGCGCGCGGGCGGCGCCGCGGACCGCGCGTGCCTCCGCCGGATCGTCCGCGCCGAGGAGGTTCCACGGCGCCGACACCAGGAGCTCCACGAAGGCCGCGCGGCGGCAGAGGAAGATCGTCGCCACCGCCTGGACCTCGCCGCGGTGGACGGCGGCACGGACGAGCCGCTCCGCGGAGGCGCCCTCTCCGTCCTCCTGCCCCTCGAGGACGGCGAGCAGCTCGCCGCCCACGCGGCGCCAGTCGAGGAGCCGCGCGCGCGTCGGCGGGCTCACGCCGCGCGAGAGCAGGGAACGGGCGATCCAGTCCCAGCGCCGCAGGAGCGCGAGGAGGTGGGGGTCGCCGGGGTCGAGGGAGAGGATCCGGAAGCTCGCCGCGCGTGGGGGGCGAGCGCTTCGTTCCAGGGGGTCGTCGGACGGCATGCGGTGCTCCTGGGCGAAGACGAGAGCACCGGCGAACCCGGCCGTAAACGGGTCTCGGAAACGGCCGCGCGGAGGCGGGGTTGGACGTGCGCGGATCCGATGTGGGTCTCCCGGCGCGGAGCTGCGCTGCGATCACCGGCCGCGCCCCTGGGGAGAGCTTGCCTGCGGCTCACCAGGCGACGTAGGGCCCCTCGCCCAGCGCCGAGGGCGCGCCGTCGAGCCCGATCGCCACGCGGCGGCCCAGGAAGAACGGCAGGCCCCAGTCGAACCCGGCCCCGACGATCCCGCCGCCGGCGAGCCCGGGCAGCACGCGGTTTCCGGAGCCCACGAGCGCGCGGAAGTCGCCCACCTCGAACGAGACGTCCTCGCTCGGGCCGCCGCCGAACCCGGTGTTCGTCGCCGAGAGCGCGACGAAGCCGTCCGGGCAGTACCAGTGGGACACCGGGGCCGGGCAGACCGGGATCGGGCGCGCCTCGGGCGCCGGGAAGAACAGGCCGTTCGAGCCGGTGTCGAGGAAGGAGCCGGGGAGCGCGCGCCCCTCCAGCGTGGTCGTGAACGTCGCGTTGCGACGGTCGAGCGGGAGCGCCGTCGCCCCCTCGACGGCGTTGTTGGGGCGGGTCCCGATCCCGAGCAGCACGCGCCCTTCCACCGACGGTACCCCCGCCGCGTCCACCGCGGGCAGCTCGATCACCACGCCGTTGCCGTCCCCCGGGAGGTGCGCCACCGGGTTCTGGACCTGGTCCTCCTCCGGGACGGCCGTGCCCTCGCACAGGCCGCCGTCGCACGAGAAGTAGAGGCCGTTGTCGGCGATGGCGGCGCACGGGGCGCCGCACTCCTCGCGGAAGACGCCGACGCCCAGGATGCCGTTGAAGCCGGCCTCCTCCGGGGCGGCCTCCGGATCGGGGCAGCTCGCGGGCGGCGGTCCGAAGGTCGCGTCGATCACCTGGATCGGCACCCGGACCGCGGGCGCGCGTCCGAGGACCACGTCGGCGCGCTGCACCGGCCCCCAGTCCGCGGAGAGATCGGCGAACTGGGTGCAGCTCGCGAGCGCGCCGCCGCCGGGAGCCGGGAGCTGCTGGAGCGAGAGGCCCTCGAGCGCCTGGCGGAAGACGCGCAGCCCGAAGCTGCCGGTGTCGAGGAGGACGCGATCGATCGTCCGGCAGTCGTCCGTCTCCGGCGCGCAGACCGTGACCCGCACGCAGGGTTGGTTCAGGTAGCCGCCTGCGCCGCCGCACGCGTCCCCGTTCACGCTCAGCGGAAGGACGTTGGCGTCCGGATCGACCCCGGTGCCCGGCGATCTCCCGTCTCCCTCCCCGCCGCACGCCGAGAGGACGACGAGCACGAACCACGCGCACGGCCTCGATGTCCGCTCGCCCTGAGCGTAGGCCCGCGCAGCGGGCCGGAGTCGAAGGGCGGGCGGATGAACGTCAGCGCAGCGCATCGACCGTCACCCCCGAGGGCAGGAGCGCGGGGACGTAGGCCCTCCCGTGCAGATCGCGGGGGTGGCCCCAGCTCTCCACCACCACGCGCTCCCCCGCGACGCGCCGCGCGCGGCGTCCCTCGGCCCGGTCCGCCCCCGCGGCGGACCGGTACTCGTCGTGAAAGGCCCCGAGGAGCGGCCGGAGGTCGGGGTGGGCGATCCCGCTCCACGCCACCGCGAAGACCACCCCGTCCGCGGAGACGAACTCGCGGATCGTGGTCGCGCCCTTCTCGAGCTCGTGGACGCGGTACCCGCCGCGCTCCTCGGTGCCGCGCGCGACGGCCGCGAGCGCCCGCCGATCCCGTCCGACCGACTCCTCGCGCTCACCGAGCGCCGCCCGGGCAGGCCGCGCGGCGAGCGCGAGCGCCAGCGCAGCCCCGAGCGGCCATCGCAGCTCTCTCATGGACGGAAGGATGGAGCCGGCTCCGCCCGGACGCACGCGCCCGTCTCCGGCAGCCGGGCCCCCGTCAGCCCAGCACGAAGTGGACGACGAAGGCCGCGGCCGCGCCGAGGAGGAGCGGGTGCAGCGTGCGGCCGCTCCCTCGCAGCGCCTTGAGGACGCAGTACGAGACGAAGCCCGCGCCGATGCCGTTTGTGATCGAGTAGGTGAACGGCATGAGCGTGAACGTGAGGAACGCGGGGATGGCCTCGGTGGGATCGCTCCAGGGCAGCTCGCCGATGTCCCGCACCATGAGGAAGCCGACGAGGACCAGCACCGCCCCGGTGGCCTGGGGCGGGACCACCTGCGCGAGCGGCGCGAGGAAGAGGCTCAGCGCGAACAGGCCGGCGGTCACGACCGACGCGAGCCCGGTCCGCCCGCCGGCCGCGGCGCCCGCGGCGCTCTCGATGTAGGTCGTGGCCGAGGACGAGCCGGAGGCGCCGCCCGCGACGGCGGCGAGCGAGTCGACGAGCAGCACGCGGCCGGGGCGCGGGAACTCGCCGCGCGCGTCCAGGTACTTCGCCTCCTGACCGACCGCGACGACGGTCCCGACCGTGTCGAAGAAGTCGGAGAGCATCAGCGAGAAGACGAGGAGCGCGGCGGCCAGCCACCCGACCTGGCGCACGAAGCCGAGGTCGAACTGGCCGAGCTGCCCGAAGTCCGGGAGCGCCACCGGGCTCGCGGGCAGCGCCCCCGCCGCGGGCGGGAGGCCGGGCGCCCCCGCGAGGCGCCCGGCGATCGAGAGCGCCGTGGCGGCCGCGATGCCGAGGAGCAGCGCGCCCGTCGTGCGGCGGGCGAGGAGCCACCCCGTGAAGAGGAGCGTGAACGCGAACACGATCGGCGGGAACCCATGCAGGCCGCCGTCGCCGAGCTGTACCGGGACGGGGCCCGCGGCGGCGCGGGTCACGAACCCGGCGTTGACCAGGCCGATGAAGGCGAGGAGGAGGCCGATGCCGATCCCGATGGCCCGCTTGAGCGAGGCCGGCACCGCCCGGAGCACCGCCTGGCGCAAGCCCGTCAGGACGAGGAGCGTGATCACCAGCCCCTCCGCGACGATGACCCCCATCGCCTCGGGCCAGGTGAGCCCGCGCGCGGCGACGAGCTGGAACGCCACGATCGAGTTGAGGCCCATGCCCGCCGCGAGCGCCAGCGGCACGTTCGCGAGGAGCCCCATCGCGAGCGTGCTCGCCGCCGCCACGAGCGCCGTCGAGGTGAGGAGCGCCGCCTGGGAGGGCGTGTGGCCAGTCCGGTCCGCGACCGCAGAGAGGATCTGCGGGTTCACGAACAGGACGTAGGCCATCGTCACGAAGGTCGTGGCGCCTGCCAGGGCCTCGCGCCCGGCGGTCGTGCCACGCGCTGCGAGCTGGAAGGTCCGGTCGAGGAGCGGCGACGCCACGCCCAGACGCTAGGTACGGTCAGCGCGATCCGGCTCGGCCCGAGCGCCCAGGCGAGCGCCCGCCCGCGCCGCGGCAGCTCCAGCGCCGCGCCGCCGTCGAGCACGTGATCCTCGGCGTCGCCCTCGACGGTGATCACGACCTGCCCGAACTCGACGCGCACCGTGGCGCCCGGCGGGAGGGCCAGCACCTCGTTCACCGCAAGCGCGCGCCGCTCCACGGAGCCGCCGCGCTCGGCGCCGGCATCCGCCGTCCCGCCCGCCTCGTTCCACCGCGTCATCGGTCCGCTCCTCTCCCGCGCCGGTGCGGATCTAGCCGCGGACCGGAGGTGTTCGGAACTGCACGGTTCTGCAACTCGGGCGTGCATTCCTGCAGCGGTGAGCACATGCTCCCCGCCATGCTGGTCTGGGACGATCTCCGCGTCTTCCTCGCCACGTACCGTACCCGCAGCCACGCCGGCGCCGCCCGCGCCCTCCAGGTCGCGCCCACCACCGTCGGGCGGCGGCTCGCTGCGCTCGAGGACGCCGTCGGGGCGCGGCTGTTCGCCCGGACTCCGGACGGGCTCGCCCCGAC
>JAEYOU010000632.1 GCA_023411405.1 Pseudomonadota bacterium
CCGCCGGCCCCGCCGCCGCCAAGCCGGTCTACCTCACCGTCCCGCGCGCGTTCGGCACGGACGAGGCGCCGACCATCGACCTCGCCTTCCAGGCGCGCGGCCCGGTGGAGCTCCGCGTCCTCCGGCCCGAGCCGCTCGACCCGTTCCTCGCGAGCCAGCTCGATCTCCGGCGGGCGTACGTCGCGCCCATCGTGAAGGACAATCCGTTCCGGTACCTCGCCCGCGGGCTCAACCAGTCGCGCCTCCCGGGGACGTTCCTGTATCGCGCCCTCGGCGAGGACTTCCGGCGCGCGCTCTCGCCCGCGCTGCCGGGCCGGACGTCCGCGCCCTCCGATCGGCAGGTGGTCCGGCTGCTCGAGGGGCCGGAGAAGCTCGTCGACGCGCCGCGCGGCACGAAGCTCGTGAAGCGGCTCTGGCTCAACCTCGACCTCGGCGGCAGCGACCGCGACTACAGCGTCCCCGGCTTCGAGCTCTGGGGGGGCGGCGGGGCGTGGGAGGAGCGGAAGGTCACGCTCGATCCGCTGCCCGCGGGGATCTACCTCGTGCAGCTCGTGCAGGGGAAGGTCGAGGGCCAGGTGGTCCTCGTCGTCACCGACCTGCGCGTCCAGGTGAAGCAGACCGACGGGGAGGCGCTGGTGCGGGTCGCCGGCAAGGACGGGAAGCCGGTGCAAGGCGCCGACGTCCGCGTCCGGGCCGCCGCCGGCGCGGGCCCGTCCGGCACGACCGACGGCCAGGGCGAGGTGCGACTCAGGGTCAAGGAGCCCCGCCTCGTGGCGGTCGTCCAGGCGGGCGGAGATCGGGCGATCGTGGACACCGACTTCTACTCCACCCTCGCGGCCTCGCCCGACGTCTTCGTGTACACCGATCGTCCCATCTACCGGCCCGGCGACGCGGTGCGGTTCCGGGGCGTCGTCCGCCAGCCGGACGCGTTCCTCTCGCGGCTCTTCCGGCCGAAGGCGCGCGAGGTGTCGGTGTCGCTCGCGCTCGCCGCGGGCGAGGTCGGGGGCAAGGCGCGGGTGGACGAGTTCGGGTCGTTCTCCGGGCAGCTCGTCGTCCCCGAGGACGCCGCGACCGGCGTCGTCCGCGTCACCGCCAGCCTCGACGGCAGCCCGCACGGCGCGGACGCGCGCGTGGACGAGTACGTGAAGCCCACCTTCTACGTCGAGGTGTCGAGCGACGCCGAGACCGTCCGCCCGGGCGAGGCGATCACCGCGAAGATCCGCGCCCGCCGCTACTCCGGCGGCGCGCCGGAGGACGCCCGCTACGAGGTGTTCCTCTACAAGGCGCTGCTCGAGAGCCCGAGCTGGGTGGACGACGCCGGCCTCGGCGCGCAGGGGAGCGCCGTCACCTACGGCAGCGCCTCGACCACCGAGGGCAGGCTCTCCGTCCCGGACCGGCTCTACTCGTCCCTCGAGCAGCGCGCGGCGGCCTACAGCGAGGACCCGTGGGCCACGGCGCCGACCTTCGACGAGAACGGCGAGGCCGTGGTGACGATCCCGGTGCCGCCGCTGGCCGCGGGCGCCGAGCGGTTCCCCTGGCGCTACACCCTGACGGTGCGCGCCCGGGACGACCAGGGCACCTTCGCCTCCGCCGGCCGGCCCTTCTTCCTCGCGCCGAGCGAGGTGATGGGGACCGTCCGGCCCGGGGCGATGGTGACGCTCGCCGGCGGGGAGGCGCCGCTCGCGGTCCGCGCCACCACCCTCTCCGGCGCGCCCTACCGCGGCGCGACGGGCAAGGTGGCCTTCGTCCTGCGGAGGGCCGACGGCTCGGAGGACGGGATCTCCGAGGCGTCATTCACCTGCGGTGACGATGGCGTCTGGCGCGGTGCGATGCCGGCGCCCAAGGCCGGGACCGTCCTCGCCCGCGTCACGCTCGCCGACGCGGCGGGACGTACGTGGAGCGGCGAGGGCTCCCTGCTCGTGGTGGGGGAGAAGGGCGAGGAGTCCGTCCGCGTCCCCGCCCTGCAGCTCGGGGGCAAGGGCGACGCGCTCGTCCCGGGCGACGAGGGCGAGGTGGTGGCGCTCTTCCCGGCGGGGTGGGGTCCGGACCGGAAGGGCCGGGGCAAGGTCTGGATCACGCTCTCCGGCACGGGGATCTTCGAGACGAAGGTGATCGACGTGGACGGGCTCTCGCTCGTCCACCGGTTCCCGGTCGAGCGCCGGTTCGGGAGCGCGGTCTACGCCTCGCTCGCGTACCCCACGGCCACGGGCCGCTGGGAGGAGCGGACGGTCCCCTTCCGGATCGTCCCGCCGGAGCGCGTGCTCTCCGTGAAGGTCTCCCCGGAGCGCCCCGAGGCCGAGCCGCTCGGGCCGCAGACGCTCGCGCTGCGCGTCACCGATCACGAGGGGCGCGGGGTGCGGGCGCAGGTCTCGATCGGCGTCGTCGACAAGGCGATCTACGCGCTCCAGGGCGAGCTGCGGCCGCGGGCGCTCGACTTCTTCTACCCGCTCGTCCGGAACAACGTGGCCACCTTCACCTCGGCCGAGTTCCAGGGCTACGGCTACGGGGAGCTCCTGGCGCGCGCCTTCCAGGGGCCGGGCCACGCGTTCGCCGCGGTGAAGCCGCCCACCAAGGTCCGCGAGGTGGACACCGCCTACTGGAACCCGGCGATCGTGACGGACGAGGACGGCCGCGCGGCCGTGACCTTCGCGCTCCCCTCGAACCAGACGATCTGGACCGTGACCGCCGTGGCCGCCGACGCCGCCGGGCGCTTCGGCGAGTCCACCGCGGAGTTCACCGCGCGCGGCGGGACCGTCGTCGTCGCCTCCGCGCCGCTCTTCCTCCGCGAAGGCGACACCGCGGTCGGCTCGGTGCGGCTCTCCCGGCCCGAGCAGGGAGGGAAGGAGGGGAAGGGGCCGCTCCGGCTCACGGTGCACGCGCAGGGCGCGCTCGCCGGGCCCGCGGTCCAGGAGGCGGTGACGCTCGCCCCCGGCGCGGAGCGGGTCGTGCCCGTCGCGCTCGAGGCGAAGGAGCGCGGCGGGGGTCGGGTGGTGCTCGCCCTGGCCGGCGGCGACCGGCCGCTCTCGGACCAGCGCGACGTCCCGGTGCGGCCGGCGGCGCTCGAGCAGGTGATCACCGCCGCCGCGTTCGGCGGCGGGAGGCTCGCGCTCGCGGTGCCGGCGGGCGCGCAGGTCGAGAGCGTGGAGCTCTCGCTCCGGCCGTCGTCGGTGGCGCTCGCCCTGGCGCAGGTGGAGGACCTGCTCACCTACCCGCACGGCTGCCTCGAGCAGCTCGTCGCCACCACCGTGCCCAACATCGCCCTCCACCGCGTCCTCGAGAGCACGGGCGCCGCGCAGGGCCTCGACCCCGCCGCGCGGGCGCTGCTCGCGGAGGCCCGCTCCCGCGCCGCGCAGGGCGTCGACCGGATCCTGGCGCTCGCGAAGCCGGGCGGCGGCTTCACCTGGTTCTCCGGGGCCGAGGACGCGTCGGTCCCGCTCACGCTCATCGCGCTCGACGGGATGGCGCACGCGATCGAGGCCGGGCTCGTCGCCCGCGACGACCCGCGCGTCACCGCCTCGGCGCGGTGGCTCGAGCGGCTCGACGAGCTGCCGCTGCCGATGGAC
>JAEYOU010000644.1 GCA_023411405.1 Pseudomonadota bacterium
GACCAGCGCGGCGTGCAGCCCCGTGCCGCCCGCGCCGCCGAGGAAGGGCTCGAGGTCGGGCGTCTCGAGCCGCGGCCAGGCCTCGATGCACTCCCGCGCGCCGGCGGAGAAGAGCCGCTCCGCGGCCGCGGCCTGGAGCGTCCCGAGCGCGATGGGCCCGAGGTACGCGCCGGACACGGACTTCTCGAGGTGGTAGCTCCCCGGCTCGGCGCTCTGCGCGTCGAAGGCAAGATCCACGGTCCCGCGCGGCACGCGGGCGTAGTTGCCGGACTCGACGTTGATGATCTGGCGCCCGCCCGCGGCGAGGTCGCGCCGCTTCTCGATCCGCTCGTTCGCGTCCACGTACGCGCAGTTGAGGCCCGTACCCAGCACGAACCCGACGTACCGGCTGTAGCGGTGGGATCCGTGCGCGGCGCGCCCGGCGAGGAGGGCGCCGACCGTGTCGTTCACCACCACGAACCGGAGGTCCCTCGGGACGCCCGCGGCCCGGAGCGCTGCGTTGATCCGCTCGCCGACGAGCTGGCCGACGATCCCGCCGACCCGGAGCTCCTTCGAGAGGGAGAGGACCTTGCCGTCGCGCGACGGCAGGATCTCGGCGGGGTAGGAGAACGAGAACCCGACGCGCGCGGCCCGCGCGGCGAGCTTCTTCACGTGGCCCGCCAGGACCTCGAAGAACGTGTCGCACGGGATCTCGCCGTCGAGCCCCGGCATGCGGTGGCGCTCGAAGCCGGAGATCACCGGCTCGCCCTCCTCGTCGAACTCGACCAGGGCGACGCGCAGGTTGGTCCCGCCGGCGTCCATCGCGATCACCGGCTGGCGCACGGGGATGGCGCCCTCCGCGTCGATGAACGTGGGGATCATCCGGAGCGAGCTGGGCTTGCCGGCGAGCCCGGCGGCCATCTCGGAGAGGAACTCCTGGGTGCAGCGCGGGGCGTCGATGTCGCCGTGGAACATCCCGTTCGCGCGGAGGAATCCGACGGCTCGATCCGTGGGGGTCATGGGCCGGGGGAGGTCTTACGACCCACCAACCTCATGCGTCAATGAGGATCATGCGGCGTGCGGGTTCCTGCGTAGGGATGCGACGCGAGAGGGATTCCACGCTTGCGGCGAATCAGCCCGGACGCATCCGGAGCGCGGCCCAGGCCAGCGCCACCCAGCCCGCGAGGAACGCGACGCCGCCGAGCGGCGTCACGGCGCCCAGCGCGCGGACCCCCGAGAGCGCGAGCGCGTAGAGGCTCCCGGAGAAGAGGACCGTGCCCGCGAGGAAGAGCCAGCCGGCGGCGGTGGCGGCGGCGCCCGGCGCCCGCGCGGTGAGCCACCCCACGGCCAGGAGGGCGAGCGCGTGGGCGAGCTGGTACTCGGCGCCGGTCTTCCAGGCGGCGAGGAGGTCCGGCGGGAGCCGGCTCCGGAGGGCGTGGGCGCCGAACGCGCCGGCGGCGACGGCGAGCCCGCCGGAGATCGCGCCGGCGGCGAGGAAGAGTCGTTCCATCCGCCGAGTATCGCCCGGCGCGGGGAGGAGCGCGGCATCCCGGGATGGGCTTGCGGCACCGCGGAGGCCCCGGCAGAGGTCGCGCATGGACTACGCGAGCAAGCGGTGCGTTCCGTGCGAGGGCGGCATCCCCGCGTTCACCCCGGCCGAGGTGGAGGAGGCGGTCCGCTCCGTCTCCGGCTGGGACGTCCGCGACGGGCACACGAGGCTCCACAAGCACCTCCGGTTCGGCGACTTCCGCGCGGCGATGCGGTTCGTGAACGCGATGGCCGCGCTCGCGGAGGCCGAGGGGCACCACCCCGACTTCTGCGTGCACTCCTCCACGGTGGACGTGACGCTCTGGACGCACGCGGCCGGCGGCCTCTCCGAGAACGACTTCATCCTCGCGGCGAAGCTCGACGCGCTCGGCCCTTCGACAGGCTCAGGGTGAGCGGTCCACGCGGCGCGTGAATCGCCCGCACGCGTGAAACGACGGCACGGCGCGCGCGCCCGGGTGGGGTGGAGTGAATGCACGCGCGGTCTCCTCGGTCTCCTCCCCGTGAACGTGAACCGAGGAGAGCACACGATGAAGACCGCCATCCGCAACGCCGCCTTCGCGATCGCCGCCGCCGCGCTGGCCCCCGCCGCCGCCCACGCCTGCGAGCTCCAGCCGCCGGGCCACGTGCACGTCAAGGTGCACGCCCAGCCGGTCCTCGTGCACGCAGAGTGGAACGGCCGCGCCGGCCACGACGGCCGCGGGCCCGACTGGGAACGCGGCGCGCGCGATGGCGGTCTGCAGGGCTGGGAGCGCGGGCGCTGGGTCGAGCACCAGCGCGCGGAGCTCCGCGCCGCGTACGCGCGGCTCGACGAGGCCCGCGCCCACTTCTACGCCCGCCCCCACCGCCACTGGGAGGTCCGCAAGTTCGAGCGCTGGTACGCCCGGGAGCGTGCCGAGCTCGACGCCCGGCGGCAGGTGCTGGTGGCGTGGAGGTAGAGCTCGCAGCAGGGCGGGTACGGATGAGCCGGCGCCGCGACCCGTACCCGCCTCCGCCGCTCCGTACCCGTCCCCGCTTCTGCCTCCGCACCCGCTCCCGGTCCCGGCCCGGCTTCTTCGCCGCGCTGGCATCCCCGCCCCCGCCGCGTTAGTCCTCACGGTTCATGCCCCGGGCCCTCTCGATCGCCGTGTTCCTGCTCGTCGTCCTGCTCGTCCTGGGCGGCATGCACGCGTACGTCTGGCTCCGGCTCGTCCGGGATCCGCAGCTCCCGGACCTCTGGCGGCGGGCGCTCACGGTGCTCCTGGCGCTGCTCGCCCTGGGCGTCCCGGTGGGACTCTTCATGACGCGGGCGGCGAGCGGGTGGCTGGCGCGCATCGCGCCGATCGCCGCGGCGACCTGGCTCGGCGTCGCCTTCGTCCTGTTCTGCAGCGTGGCCCTGTTCGATCTGGTCCGGCTCGCGGGGCTCGGCATCCACTTCATGCTCGACTGGATCCGGACCCAGCCCGATCCGC
>JAEYOU010000647.1 GCA_023411405.1 Pseudomonadota bacterium
CGACTTCTCGCAAAGCACGAAGTACCACGGGTTTCCGGTGCGCGTTCCTCTTCTCCTGCCGGCGTCGTTCACGACCCTTGCTTCACGGCATGTGCGGCTCGGGACCCATTAGGCGTCGAGGAGAGCCGCATTTCAACACACCAAAGGGGAACCACTACGACTATGGACGTTAGCCTCCAGTGCGTCGACGATGTATTCGTTGACAACAATGTCGTCCGGCTGCGGCCCGGGCAGGCGGTCATCGGGTTGAGTGTCGGAGGGGCTGGGTGGTTCGTAACGGGACAGCGCCCGGTGGATGCTCATCGCCAGGCGTTCGAGCGCGCTGTTTCGAACGTCCTTTCCAAGTGGCCGCACTACACGTTGTGGCTGTTGGCCAGTCACTCGGCTTGGCAGCCGGACAATCGCATTACCCGTCACCGGCGGCTGTGGGGGGCCCTGAAGGCCCGCGGTCTTGGGTTGCCCATTGGTCGAGATGTTGGAGAGATCGCACTGGAGGCGCCCCAGGGGCTCCGGTTCTTCGGAGCGATGCAACTCGACATTCAGCCTGTGACACCCTTGGTGGAGGTTCTTGAGGCGGAACCAGCCTCATACCTAGTTATCATCGATGATCGGGGCGAGGCGTTCGCTAAACGGTCGATCAGCAAGGGATGGGAGCGGCCCGATCCAGGGCCGCCCTTGGGTCTTGTTCGTGACGTCGTGGCTGAGGACGGCATTCTTCTCTTCCCAGTCGGCGCGTTCGACGATCGCGAGGCCGGCTGTGTCGGACTAGCATCGCGGAGGCTGATACGAGACCTAACGACTCAATAACGCCCCGACCCAGAGGTCCGGCGCGCGGACCACGGTGCGCGGCTCGGACTTCATCCCGGACGCGGCCGGTGCCACGCCGCCCTCGCAAGCACCGCGCCCACCTGCCTGCCGTCGTCTGGTCGAGCGGAGCGGCGGTTTCGGGGTCGGCGGCCAAGGTCGCGCGGACTACGCGCGGCTTGCGGAGGTGGCGGATCGCACGGGCCGGCGCTACGCCGCGCGGGCGCACAGGACGGCAGGGAGATCAGCGTCATCGACGATGCCGGCCTCGGTCGCGTGCTCGCGCAGTGCACGGAGGTAGCGCCGCACCGTCCGATCCGTGACCCCGAGGCGCAGCGCGATCTCGGTCGTGGTGTAGCCTTGGACCCGGAGCATGACGACGATGCGGTCTCGTTCGAACGGCAGGCCGAGGAGCGCGGCGAGGGTCTGCCGTGCGACCAGGATCTCCTCCGGCCCCATCGCGATCCGGTTCGTGTAGTCGCTCACCAAGGGCGATTCGCTCGTCTCGAACCCCTCCGGCGCCTGCTCCTCGCGCACCGGGCGATCACGGTCCGTGACCGCAGCTCGGAGGAGCCCGAGGGTCGCGGCGCGGAGCCACATGGCCAGGTCGCCCGGCGGCAAGTCCGCGGGGACGCAGGCCCCGTCCACCCTCCCCGTGCCGTCCTTGAGCCAGCGCGTGCCGATGCGGACCCGCCTCGGGGTGAACGCCAGGGCCAGCGCCGCGCGCAGATAGCCGGCCACGACTCCGGCCCGCACCCGCACCTTTCCGACACCCGGTAGGCGCCAGCGCGGCGCGTCCAGATCGCGGCCGAGGATGACACGCCCGAGCGCGCGCAGGTCGGCGTTCTTGACGTAGCCGGCACGGGCGAGGGCGACGAGCGAGGAGGCGGCGCGCGCGCGGGTGGCGGGCGCGGGGACGGCACGGAGGATCGGCATGGCCCGCGGAGCGTCTCACGGGGGTCCCGTCACGAGTGTGAGAGGCCGAGGGCCGAGGTGGTAGGTCGGGGATGGCAGCGGCATCGGCGGATTTCTGCGATCCGGCTGTCCGCTTTCCTGTCCGACTTGGCCTTAAGTATTGAGAGCCCGACGCCATGGTCGCGAGCTACGTGCGCACCGCGTTCGGCCTGACGCGTTTGGCCTTTGTAGACGGCACGGCCAGAGGCCAGACACGTATGGCAAAACGCGTTCGGCCGTACGGCCTAAGGCCAGACGCGAAACGCAATACGCCTCTCGCCGGATCGCCTGTGCCCCTGCCGTCTACAATGTCTAATTTCCTCAAGGCCAAGGGCCCCCCGGTCATCATGCGGCAGGTTCCCCGTGACCGGTCGCCCAAGCCGAATTGTCGCGGACCTCGCCCTGAGCTTTTCCGACGCTGGCGCCCCGTGTCCCACCAACGCATGGTTCACGGCCGCGCCGCTCCGAGTTCATGGTGCGTGGCATGGAGCCGGGCAAGCGCTGCGCCGTCTACCTGCGAGTCTCGACCGACCGGCAGACGGTGAGCAACCAGGTTGCCGAGGTGTGCCGGATGGCCGCGGCCCGCGGCTACGAGCCCGTCGTCTACGAGGAGGTCGAATCCGCCGCCAGGGCGCGGCCGGTCCTCGATCGCCTCCTCGCGGACGCCCGGTCGGGCAAGATCGGGGCCGTTGCGGTCTGGGCTCTGGACCGCCTCCACCGGTCGATGGTCGGCGCGATCCAGACGGTCCTGGAGCTCGATCGCCTCGGCGTGCAGGTCTTGTCGGTCCGCGAGGGGTGGCTCGACACGAGCGGCCCCGTCCGGCCGCTCCTCGTGGCGATCTTCGGGTGGGTAGCCGAACAGGAACGGGCCCGCCTGATCGAACGGACGCGGGCGGGGATCGAGCGCGCTCGGCGGGAGGGCAAGAGGCTGGGGCCGGCCTTGCGTGTCGCCCCTGCGCGTCGCGGCCGCCCTGGCGCAGGTCGAGGGCGGAGCGTCGATCCGCGCCGCGGCGAGAGCGGCGGGCGTGTCGGAGCGAACGCTCCGGCGGTTCTTGCGGCGAAATCCCCCTGCGCCCCTGGCCCCTGCCGTCCCTGTCCGGTGAGGGCCGAACGGCCGCGGCGGAACCGACCCGTTGTGCCGCGGAGAACTGCAGCGGCCCTGGCGAGTACGCCCGCGAGGCCGCGGCGGCCGGCGCCTGGGGACCCGCCGCGCGCCTACCGCATCTGCCTACCCCATCCCCCGCGCCGCCTCCAGCAGCAGCTCGTTCTCCGCAGGGGAGCCGACGGTGATCCGGATGCACCCCTTCATCGCCGGGGAGTGATCCTGCCGGCGGACGAGCACGCCGCGCTCGAGCAGCTTCGCCTGGGCGGCGGCGGCGTCGTCGGTCCGGACGAGCAGGAAGTTCGCCGCCGACGGGTAGACCTTCCAGCGCGTCTCGCGCGCCAGCGCCGCGGCGAGCCGCGCGCGCTCGGCGCGGATCCGCTCGACGAGCGGCGCGACGTAGCCCGGCGTCTCGAGCACGGTGAGCAGGATCGCCGCCGTGTGCGCGGGCACGCAGAACGGGGGCACGCAGGCGCGGGCGACCGCGGCCACCTTCGGCGCGGCGAGCAGGTAGCCGGCCCGGACGCCGCCGAGGCACCACGACTTCGAGAAGGTCCGCAGCACGGCGACGTGCTCGCTCCGGCGCGCGAGCGGCCGGAAGTCGCTGCCGGAGAAGGCCTGGTACGCCTCGTCGACGACGAGGAGCCAGCCCTTCTCCTCCGCCCGCCGCGCGAGCGCCTCGACGTCCGCGGCCGCGAACAGCGCGCCCGTGGGGGCGTGCGGGTTGGGCAGGAAGAGGACGCCGGACGGGCCGTCCATCGCCTCGAGGAGCGCCTCGAGCGGGAGCGCGAAGTCGGGGCCGAGCGGGACCGCGCGCCACGGCGTCCCCGCGGCCTCGGCGCCGCCGCGGTAGTAGGGGAACGACGGCGCCAGGTCGAGCACGGACCGCGCGGCCATCGTGAGGCCGAGGATGAGGACGTTCGAGCCGGGCGAGAGCACCACGCCGCGCTCGTCCCAGCCCTCGTGCTTCGCGACCGCCGCGCGGACGTCCTCGGCGTGGAGCTCCGGGTACCGGTTCCAGGGGATGCGCGCGAGCCGCTCCAGCGCCCGCGCCTTCACGTCGGGCGGGAGATCTTCGGGGCTCTCGTTCTGGTCGAGCTTCACCCGTGCGTCCGAGCGGGCGTACGGGTACTCGGCGGGGTGTGCGAGGTGGGGCTTGAACGCGTTCACGCGGCGAAGCTAGCACAGCCCGCCCGCGGGCGACGTGGGCCGGCGGGGACCGGGATGCGGCCGTTCATCCCGGGCGTGTCGAGGGCCGCGCGAGGACGAACGACGCGAACTTCTTGTCGATGCCCTGGACGTGCTCCTCGAGCCAGCGCTGGAGCCAGCCGGCCACCTTCATCGGCTCGAGGCCGGGGCTGCCCCGGCGCTCGTGCTCGCGGGAGAGCTCGAGGATGTGCTCGATGAACCCGTCGTGCTGCGCCTTGTGTTCGTCGTAGCCCGGGTAGCTCACCTGGCGCATCCAAGACTCCTCCGCGCCGAAGTGCGTCACGCAGTAGAGCCGCAGGTACGAGAGGAGGATGCCGACGTCCTGCCGCGTCGGCTCGGAGAGCCCGCTGATGAACCGCTCGGCGCGGCGGAACAGCTCCTGGTGCTGGGCGTCGATCTCGTCGATCCCCACGGCCAGGTCCGGCGTCCACTTGATCATGCGCGCTCTCCGCGGACGAGGATCGCACCCCGCCACGGGACGATTCTTGATCGGACATGGGCCGCTCGTAAAATCGCCGCCCTCCGCCCACCCGCCCTCCCCCGCGCCACGCACGACCGTCACCCCACCGCGCTCGCGGTGACGAGCGCGCCCGCCTCGTCGGCCCCACCCCAGCCGAGCAGCCTGGGGTTCTTGGGCTCGAAGAAGATGGCCGACAGGAAGAACTGGGCGATCTCGTCCTTCGCCCGCGCGGGGAGGTCGTCGGGCGAGGCGACGCCGTCGCCGCGGGAGTGCTTCACGGGGACGGCGAGGATCCGGTCGTTGCGCACCCGTCCGTTGGTCTTCGAGTCCTGCTCGAGCCGGACCACCGCGATCGCGCGGCACGGGACGACGACCCCCGGGTAGCTCGACACGTCCCAGTAGACGAGCGCGTCGAGCGGATCGCCGTCCTGGGCGCGGGTGCCGGGCACGAACCCCCAGTCGAAGGGGTACGCGAGCCCGAGCGGCAACGGGCGGGAGACGCTCATCGCGCCGAGGTCGGGATCGTACTTGAGCTTGACGGTCGCGCCGCGCGGCGACTCGATCACCACGCGGATGGCGCCCTGCGGATCCCGGGCCGAGATGCGGATGAGGTCCACCATGCAAGCATCCATGTCCGCGTGTCGGGCCGGTCGCAAGGGCACGTGGACGCTGGGATCCCTTCGGCCCCGGACAGGGGTGCGTGTCCCTGACACTCCGGGGCCTGCCGGATCCGTGGCCGGCGGCGTCCGCAGCGCGTACGATCTCCCCACCGGCGAAGGCGGCGGGGAGGTCCCGCGCGGCCCGTGCCGGCGGACCACGCTGGAGGAGCCCATGCTCGAGAACAAGGATCTCGTGGCCGTCGGGACGTTCGAGAACCTCTCGGAGGCCGAGGTGGCCTTGAGCCTGCTCGGCGCCGAGGGCATCGCGGCGGTCATCAAGGACCAGCCGCTCGCCTCGCTGCTGCCGCCGGTCGCGTTCGCGAACGGAGGCCTCACCGTGCTCGTCTCCGAGGACGAGGTGGAGCGCGCGCGCGAGGTGCTCTCGACGCCCGACTCGACCGAGGCGCCGCCCGACGAGGCGACCACGGTCGGCGAAGCCTGACGCCGGGGAGGGCCCGACCGGCCTCGGGCCCTCCCTCAGCTCCAGCGACGCACGAGCTCGACGAGCGTCCGCACCCCGAACCCCGTCCCGCCCGGCGCCGTGTAGCCGCGCTCCTTGCGCGCGTGCGACGGGCCGGCGATGTCGAGGTGCGCCCAGGGCACGTCGCCCGCGAAGTGGTGCAGGAAGTGGGCGGCGGTGATGGCGCCGCCGTACCGCTCGCCGGTGTTCTTGAGATCGGCGCGATCGCTCTCGAGCTGCTCGGTGAGCGCAGGCGTGAGCGGCAGCCGCCAGACGTCCTCGCCCGCGGCGCGCGCGGCGGCGGCGACGGCGTCGACGGCCTTCCCCTCGGGCCCGAAGAGACCGGCCGTGGTGTTCCCCAGCGCGACCATGCAAGCGCCCGTGAGCGTGGCCACGTCCACCATCGCCTCGGGCCGGAGCGTCTTCGCGGTCCAGGCGAGCACGTCGCCCAGCACGAGCCGGCCCTCGGCGTCGGTGTTCGTGATCTCGACCGTGGTCCCGTCGTACGCCCGGAGCACGTCGGACGGCTTGTAGGCCCGGCCGCCCGGCATGTTCTCGCAGGCGCCGAGCACGCCGTGGACCGGGAACGCCGGGCGGAGCGTCGCGACGACCCGCATCGCCGCGAGCACGGCGGCGCTCCCGGCCATGTCGGTGTTCATCGTGACCATCGACTCCGTGGGCTTGAGCGAGAGGCCGCCCGAGTCGAAGGTGATCGCCTTGCCGACGAGCACGAGCGGCTTCCTGCGCGCGCCGGACCTCGGGACCCACGAGACCTGCACGAGCTGCGGCGGCTCGACGGAGCCGCGGGTCACGCCCAGGAACATGCCCATCCCGAGCGCCTCGAGCTCGCGGGGCCCGCGCACCTTCACCGTGAGTCCTGCCTCGCGCGCGAGCGCCGACGCCGCCGCGGCGAGCTTCGCCGGGGTGCAGTCCGCCGGTCCGAGGTTCACGAGGTCGCGCGCCCACGCCACGGCGTCGGCGAT
>JAEYOU010000654.1 GCA_023411405.1 Pseudomonadota bacterium
GGGCGGCGCGGGGGGCGGCGGGGGGCGCGCGGGCCCCGCCATCGGCCCCGCGGTGATGGTCTCGCCGCGGAGCACCGCCGAGACCTTCCCGTCCTCGGTGAGCACGACGCGGCCGGTCAGCTCCATCGCCTCGACCGGCTCGTCCGGCTCGACCGCCACCTCGACGTCGAAGTCGGTCAGCTCGGTCGCGGGCCGCCGGGGCGCGGGCGCAGGCGCGTTCCGGGAGGGCGGCGAGGCGGGGAGCAGGGCGCGGACCGCCTCGAGGAGCTTGCGGGCGTCGAACGGCTTCTCGAAGTAGCCGGCGGCGCCGTGGAGGGTCCGGGCGTCGGTCGCCGCCCGGCCGCCCTTGAAGACGCCGGTCATGAAGATGTACGGGACGCCCGCGTTCTTGAGGCCGTGGGCGACGTCGTAGCCCATCATGTCCGGGAGGAGGACGTCGACGATGGCGGCGGCGGGCTTCTCGGCCTGGAGCTTCTCCAGCGCCACCCGTCCCTTGCCCGCCTGGATCGCCGTCCACCCCTCGGACTCCATGAGCCGCGCCAGCAGCGTGAGCAGCTCCTGGTTGTCGTCCACGAGGAGGATCTTCGGCGACATGGTCCGCGACGATACCTAGCGTAAGCCCCGTGATCAACGCTGGTTCTCCCGGCCGGGTCCACACTTCAGGAGCGTTCCCCACCAGGCCGGTCCGCGCGGGACCCTCGGTGCGTGTCGAGGCGAGGGCGCGTTGACAACCAGCTCTCACGACAAGTAAGGACCACGTACCCCGACTTTTCCGGAGGTTTCCAAATGAGAGCCCTGCGCGCTGCGATGCTTGCACCCCTGCTGCTGCTCCTGGGCGCCAAGTCCGACGAGATCCTGGTGGGCCACGTGGGGTCGATGACCGGGCAGGAGGCGACCTTCGGCGAGTCGACGGACAAGGGGATCCGCCTGGCGTTCGAGCAGCTCAACAAGAAGGGCGGCGTGAAGGGCAAGAAGCTCGTCCTCAAGACGCTCGACTCGCAGGGCAAGCCGGAGGAGGCCCAGGTCGCCGCCACGCGCCTCATCGTGAACGACAAGGTGACGGTCCTGCTCGGCGAGGTCGCCTCCAGCCGCTCGCTCGCCATGGCGCCCGTCGCGGACACGAACCGGGTCCCGATGATCACGCCGGCCTCGACCAACCCCAAGGTCACGCTCGACCCGCAGGGCAAGACCCGCCGGTTCGTGTCGCGCATCTGTTTCATCGACCCGTTCCAGGGCACGGTGATGGCGAAGTTCGCGCGCGAGAACCTGAAGGTGACGAAGGTCGCGGTCCTCCGGGACGTGGGCAACGCCTACTCCGTCGGGCTCGCCGACTTCTTCGTCGAGGGGTTCAAGAAGCTGGGCGGCACCATCGTCACCGATCAGAGCTTCAAGGCCGGTGACCAGGACTTCAAGGCCCAGCTGACGAAGATCCGCCAGGCCAGCCCCGAGGCGATCTACGTGCCCGGCTACTACACGGACGTCGCCCTCATCGCCCGGCAGGTCCGCGAGCTCGGCATGAAGCAGCCCATGATGGGCGGCGACGGCTGGGACTCCGAGCAGCTCTACGAGATCGCCCAGGGGGCGCTCGACGGCTCGTACTTCTCGAACCACTACACCGTCGAGAGCCCCGATCCGCGGGTGAAGGAGTTCATCTCGACCTACGAGAAGGCGTACGGGACGAAGCCCGACGCGATGGCGGCCCTCGGCTACGACGCCGGCCTGATCGCGGCCGACGCGATGGCCCGGGCGAAGGACCTCTCCGGCCCGGCGCTCGCCGACGCCATCGCCGCGACGAAGGGGTTCAAGGGCGTGACCGGCACGATCAGCCTCGACGCCCAGCACAACGCGGTGAAGTCCGCGGTGGTCATCGCCATCAAGGAGAACCTGCCCAGGTACGAGGCGACGGTCTCGCCCTAGCCCTCCGGCGCGGGCGGGCGCCGTCCGGGCCGCCCGCGCCCCTCCGCCGGTTCGGCGGCGCACCGCTGGCTCGAGCTCCACGTGACCGAATTCGTCCAGCACCTCGTGAACGGCGTCTCGGTGGGGACGATCTACGCCCTCATCGCGCTCGGCTACACGATGGTCTACGGCGTCCTCCGGCTCATCAACTTCGCCCACGGCGACGTCTACATGGTGGGCGCGTTCGCCGGCTACTACGCGGCCATGATCGTGGGCGTCCGCGGGACCGCGAGCACGCTCCAGGTCGCGTTCGTCACCATGGCTGCGATGCTCGTCTGCGGCGTGCTGGGGTTCGTGATCGAGCGGTTCGCGTACCGGCCCCTCCGGCACCGCCCGCGCCTCACCGCGCTCATCACCGCCATCGGCGTCTCGTTCCTGCTCGAGTACGGCTTCCAGCTCAGCTTCAGGGGCTCGAAGTTCCCGCCCGGGCCGACGCCGCGGTTCTTCCCCCGGCTCCTCGAGGGCGGGGACACGGGGTGGCTCTCCGGCATGGGCGTGAGCCTGTCCCGCCTCGACCTCGTGAACTTCGGCGTCACCATCGCGGTGATGCTGCTGCTCCAGTGGATCGTGTACCGGACGAAGTTCGGGACCGCGATGCGCGCCGTCTCGTTCGACTCCCAGGTGGCCGGGCTCATGGGCATCCCCGTGAACCGGATCATCTCCTGGACGTTCGTGATCGGGAGCGTGCTCGCGGCGCTCGCGGGGCTCCTCGTCGGGGTGACCCGCCCCCGGATCGATCCGCTCATGGGCCTCAACTTCGGCCTCAAGGCGTTCGTGGCCGCGGTGCTCGGCGGGATCGGCAGCGTCCCCGGCGCGATGCTGGGCGGGCTGCTCCTCGGGATCGTCGAGGAGTACGTCGCCGGCTACCTGCTGTCGTCCTACCGCGAGGGGATCGCGTTCGGCGTGCTCATCCTCGTCCTCCTGGTGCGCCCCTCGGGCCTGCTCGGCAAGACGGCCGTGGAGAAGGTGTGATGGCCGCCGTGCGCAGGGTCCTCCGGTCGTTCCTGCCGTTCCTCGCCGGGATCCCGGTCCTCCTCGCCCTCCAGTGGCTCCTCGACCGCAACGAGATGGGCACGGAGAAGCTCATCCTCGTCAACGTCGGGATCAACGTGGTCCTGGCGGTCTCGCTCAACGTGGTGAACGGGTTCACGGGGCAGTTCTCCCTCGGGCACGCGGGGTTCATGGCGGTGGGCGCGTACACGGCGGCCAAGATCACGCTCGTCTGGGCCGGCGAGCCCGTCGCAGGGCTGCCCCCGGGCCTCTCCGCGCAGCTCGTCTACGCGCTCGCCCTCGCCGCGGGGATGGGGACGTCCGCGCTCGCCGGGTTCCTCGTCGGCATGCCGTCCCTCCGCCTCCGCGGCGACTACCTCGCCATCGTGACCCTCGGGTTCGGCATGATCATCGTGTCGATCATCGAGAACGTGGAGCCGCTCGGGAGGGCGATCGGCCTCTCGGGGATCTCGCGGTTCACGACCGTCACCTGGGCCGGCGTCGCGGTCATCGCCACGATCTCGATGGCCCGCCGGCTCGCCATCTCGACCCAGGGCCGGGCCCTCTTCGCGATCCGCGAGGACGAGGTGGCCGCCGAGGCGATGGGCGTGGACACGACCGGCTACAAGGTCCGGGCCTTCGTCGTCTCGGCGGCGTTCGCCGGGCTCGCCGGCGGCCTCATGGTCCACCTCCTCCAGCTCGCGACGCCGCGGAGCTTCACGTTCATCCGCTCGTTCGAGGTGGTGGTGATGGTGGTGCTGGGCGGCCTCGGCTCGATCACCGGGTCCGTGCTCGCGGCCGCGTTCCTCACCGTCGTGATCGAGCTCCTCCGCGAGTTCGACAAGTTCCGGATGGTCATCTACGCGGTGATGCTCATCGCCCTCATGCTGCTCCGGCCGCAGGGCCTCTTCGGGACGCGCGAGCTCTGGGACCTGCCCCTGTTCCGGCGGCTCCCGTGGCGCAAGCTGGGCGTCACCCCCGGCGTCGAGGGCGCCTCGCCGACCGAGGTCCGCGACGACGAGGCGGGAGGCACGAGGTGAGCGCGCTCGTCCTGCAGGCCGACGCGGTCACGATGCGGTTCGGCGGGCTCCGCGCCCTGTCCGCGTTCACGCTCTCGATGCGCGCGGGCGAGCTCGTCGGGCTCATCGGCCCGAACGGCGCCGGGAAGACCACCGCCTTCAACGCGCTCACCGGCGTCTACGTCCCGACCGAGGGCGAGGTCCGGGTGGGCGGCGTCCGCGTGAACGGGATGCGGCCGCACCAGATCTGCGTCCGCGGCATCGCGCGCACGTTCCAGAACATCCGGCTCTTCAAGGAGCTCACCGCGCTCGACAACGTCCGCGTCGCCTGCCACGCGGGGGCGGAGTCCGGGTTCTTCGACGCGCTCTTCCTCACCGGGCACCACGCGCGCGAGGAGGCGCGGATCCTCGCGCGCGCCGAGGCGTACCTCCGGGTGATGAACCTCTCGCACCGGCGCGACGAGGTGGCGAAGAACCTCCCCTACGGCGAGCAGCGCCGGCTGGAGATCGCCCGCGCGCTCGCCACCGGCCCGAAGGTCCTCTGCCTCGACGAGCCGGCCGCGGGCATGAACGCGTCGGAGAAGACCGACCTCATGGCGCTCATCCGGGAGATCCGCGACAAGTTCGGGCTCGCCATCCTCCTCATCGAGCACGACATGCGCGTCGCGATGGGCGTCTCGGAGCGGATGATCGTCCTCGACCACGGCGTCACGATCGCGGAGGGGAGGCCGGAGGAGATCCGGCGGAACCCCAAGGTCATCGAGGCGTACCTGGGCGACGCCTACCTCCAGGAGCAGCACATCGCCGTGCCGGTCAGCGGCCCCGAGGCCGGGTCGTGAGCCTCCTGCGCGTCCAGGACCTCTCGGTCCACTACGGCGCCATCCAGGCGCTGCGCGGCGTCTCGCTCGAGGTGCCCGAGGGCGAGGTGGTCGCGCTCATCGGGGCCAACGGCGCGGGCAAGACGACCACCCTGCGCGCCGTCTCCCGGATGATCCGGTCGAGCGCCGGCACCATCCAGTTCCTGGGCGAGGAGGTCGGCCGCTCCGCCTCCAGCGACCTGGTCGCGCGCGGCCTCGCCCACGCGCCCGAGGGGCGCGGGATCTTCCTGAACCTCACGGTGAAGGAGAACCTCGACCTGGGCGCGTACCTCCGCACCGACCGCGGCGGCATCGTCGAGGACGAGCGGAAGATCTACAAGCTCTTCCCGCTCCTCCAGGAGCGCCGGGCGCAGGTCGCCGGGACGCTCTCCGGCGGCGAGCAGCAGATGCTGGCCGTCGCGCGCGCGCTCATGAGCCGCCCGAAGCTCCTGCTCCTCGACGAGCCGTCGCTCGGGCTGGCGCCCCAGGTGGTCGAGCGGATCTTCGGCGTGCTCCGCGAGGTGAACCAGGAGGGCGTGGCGCTCCTGCTCGTCGAGCAGAACGCGCACAAGGCGCTCCAGCTCGCCCACCGGGCGTACGTGCTCGAGACGGGGAGCGTCGTGATGACCGGCACCGGGCGCGAGCTCCTCGCGTCGCCCGAGGTCCGCAAGGCGTACCTGGGCGAGTAGCCTCACCGCTCGTGCTTCGACAAGCTCAGCACGAGCGGACGAGAGAGCACCGCTCGGCCTGAGCCTGTCGAAGGCCGAGCGATGCCGGGCGGGCACGGCCCGCTAGACAGCGAACTCGTTTGCGATGCCGGAGATGCGGGTGGCGGTCTCGGCGACCTGCTGGGAGGAGAGCTCGAGGGCGCGGATGCGGCCGATGGTCTCCTCCATGCCCTTGTCGAGGTCGCGCATGGCGGCGGCGATCTGGCCGATGCCGGTGGACTGCTGCTGGAAGGCGGAGGCGATCTGGAGGGCGGCGTCGCTGGTCTCGCGGACGATGGAGCCGATCTCGCGGAGGCTGTCGCCGGAGGCGCGGATCTGGCCGAGGGAGCCGGCCATGCCCTGGCTGCCGCGCTCGGTGGTCTCGCGGGTGGCCTGGACGGCGGTGAGGATGTCCTCGACCATCTTGGCGATGGTGTTGGCGCCGGCGCCGGACTGCTCGGCGAGGGCGCGGACCTCCTGTGCGACGACGGCGAAGCTCCTGCCGGCCTCGCCGGCCTTGACGGCCTCGATGGAGGCGTTGAGGGAGAGGACGTGGGACTGGGTGGCGAGGTCGCGGACGGTCTCGACGATGTCGCCGACCTGGCGGGCCTGGTCGTAGAGGTGGGAGGACTGGCCGACGATGCTCTCGACGGAGGCCTGGATGCGCTCGAGCTCGCCGGCGCTCCGCTCCGCGGCCTGCTGCCCCGCCGCGCTCATGTCCGCCGCCTTGCGGGCGACCTCGAGCACGGCGGCGGCGCGGCTGGCGGCGACGGACGAGGTCTGGTCGAGCTCGCGGGTGGTGGAGCTCGTCTCGGCGACGCCGCTGGCCTGGCGCTCGAGCATCGCGCTCTGGGCGCGGGTGTGCTCGGCGAGCCCTTCGGCGGCGCGGGCGAGCTCCTGCGCGGCGTCCTTGAGCGTCCCGACGAGCTGGCGGAGCCGCGTGACCATGCGCTGGAAGCTGCCGGCGAGGATCCCGACCTCGTCCCGCGTCTCCACCCGGACGTCGGGCGTGAGATCGCCCGCCGCGATCCGGAGCGCGACCTCGGAGAGCTTCGTGAGCGGCCGGGAGGCGCGGCCGGCGACGGCCCAGGCGGCGGCGAGGGCGACGAGCACGGAGACGCCGAGGAACAGGGCGCCGTACACGATCGACCGGAGCTGGACGTCCCGGGCCTCGGCCATGCCGGCCGTCATCACGGCGCTCGCCGCGGCCTTGCGCGCCTCGAAGTCGCCCGCGAGCGCGTTGTAGCTGTTGTCGATCTCCTGGATCTCCGTGTTGATCGCGGTGGCCTCGGGCGTCACGCGGCTGTGGACGTGGATGTCGTCGCGGAGGCTCGCGATGGCCGCCTTCTTCTTGAGCTCCGCCTGCACCCGCTTCGCGGCGAGCGCGTGCGCGCCGCGGTAGTACGTCTCGAACGCCGTCGCGACCTTCGCGGCCTCCTCCGCGCCGAGCACCTTCGAGCCCTGCTCGTCGATGTAGTCGAGGACGTTCTCGTGCAGCTCGTCCGTCTCCATGATCCGGGTGAAGTCCTCGGACTCCCCGACGATCTTGAGGAGGAGGTGCACCTCCTTCAGGTGGTCCACCATCCGCTGGTAGAAGCGCAGGACCGGGAAGTCCTTCTCCTCGACGTCGCGCAGCCGCTGGCCCGCGCTCGCCGAGATCCCGAGCGTCAGCGCCGTCGAGACGGCGGTCGCCGCCACCGCGACGAGCGCCGGGATGATCATCTTCCACCGGACCGTCCAGAACGAAGGCCGCATGAGCGTTCCCCTGGCGAAGCTGGAGCCGGCTCCGCACGTGCGCGCACACCGGCATGCGGCCGCGGGACGGAGGCCGTTTCGAGGGCGACCCGGTCTTACCAGACCTGCGGCCGGCGCGTTGGAACACGGCCACGGGACACGCGGTTCACGGACGGTGACGCCAGGCACCGGCGGGTGCCTCGGTGCCCCGGCGCGTGCACCCGCAAACGGTTGGGCAAACGATCAAGCCTGGGG
>JAEYOU010000087.1 GCA_023411405.1 Pseudomonadota bacterium
GCTCCAGCGCGTCTACGAAGTAGGAGTGGTTCACCATCTTCCGCGCGCGCCGGCCGCGCGGCGGCTCGCGGAAGTGGCGCTGCGCGTGGAGCGCGAGCCGCACACGCTCCGCCACCTTGCGCGGCAGCCGCGAGGTGGAGACGAGCGAGGCGAGGAGCTCGTCGGCCTCTCGCCCCGCGGGCGCCTCGCCCTCCGGCGCCGGGCCGGGCGCCGCGCCCAGGTGCATCACCAGGGCGGCGAGGAGCACGGCCTCGGAGACCTCCGCGCCCGAGCGGACGAGCCGATCGAGCGCGCCCAGGTGCGCGAAGAACGCGCGGCGGCCGGCCTCGTCCCACGAGTCGAGCGCCGTGCCGAGGGCGGGGAGGAGGAAGGGCAGCGCCCCGCACGCGCGGAGGAGCTGGAAGGCGCGCGCCGAGCCGCCGCACCGCAGGATCTTGAACGTCTCCTCGAGCACCCGCGCCGGCGCGCAGCGGGCGAGCTCGCCCGCGGACCGCCGCATCGCCTCGAACGTGTCCGGCGCGATGGTGAAGCCGAGGCGCGAGGCGAAGCGGACCGCGCGCAGGCTCCGCACCGGATCCTCGCGGATGCGGATCTCCGGATCGCCGATCGTGTGGATCCGGCGGGCCTCGAGGTCGGCGCGGCCGCCCACGTAGTCGATCACCTCTCCGGCCGCGACGTCGTAGAACAGGCCGTTCACGGTGAAGTCGCGGCGGACGGCGTCCTCCTCGGCGGTGCCGAAGACGTTGTCGCGCGTGATGAGCAGGTCGGCCTCGCCGTCGGCGGCGCCCTCCTCGGCGGCCAGCTCGCCGGGGTTCTTCCGGAAGGTGGCGACCTCGATGACCTTGCCGCCGCGGAAGTAGACGTGCGCGAGCCGGAACCGCCGGCCGATGAGGCGGCAGTTGCGGAAGATCGCCCGCACCTCGCCCGGGTGCGCGTCGGTCGCGACGTCGAAGTCCTTGGGCGTGTGGCCGAGCAGGAGATCGCGGACGCAGCCGCCCACCAGGTACGCCTGGTGGTGCATGTGCCGGAGCCGGGCGATGACCTTCAGGGCCTCGGGATCGAGGCGCTCGACCGGGATCTCCGGCGGATGGGCCGGCGGGGGGGCCTCGGGGGGATCGAGCGCGAGCCCGGGCGGAGGCGCTCCGCGGGTCGCGTCGTCGTCGAGATCGAGGTGGGAAGGGTGAGGCTGGCGGAGGGCTGCGGCTCGGGTTCGTTCGTGCATGCGGTCGCCGGATCGGGGGGCGCCCTGGCCGGGAGGATCCCGGGCAAGGGCCGCGCCTGCACCGTCGGGCACGTCCTCGTGAGCCTTTTTAGCGATTGCGACGATTCACGTCAATTCTCGGGATCATCGGCCTCCAGGGGACCGACCGGCGGGGGCCCGAACAGCTCGGCCTGCGTGGGCTCGAGCCCCAGGGCCTGACGCACCGGGGCGAAGGAGCGCCGGTGAATCGGGCAAGCCCCCAGCCGCCCGAGCGCGTCGAAGTGCTCGGGGGTCGGGTACCCCTTGTGGCGCGCGAACCCGTAGCCGGGGTGCGCCAGGTCGAGCGCGCACATGAGCGCGTCGCGGGTGGTCTTCGCCAGGATGCTGGCGGCGGCGATGGTGAGCGAGAGCGCGTCGCCGTGGACGATCGGCGTGTGCGGGATCCCGAGCTGCGGGAGCTTGCGGGCATCCACCAGGACGTGCGCGGGACGGACCGAGAGGCCGCGCACCGCGCGGAGCAGGGCGAGGATCCCGGCGTGGTAGATGTTGAGGGAGTCGATCTCCTCGACCTCCGCCCGCGCCGTCGCCCAGCAGATCGCGTTCCGCTTGATGTCCTCGGCCAGCCGCTCGCGATCGGCGCGGTCGAGCTGCTTCGAGTCGTCGATCCCGCGTGGCCGGTAGTCGTGCGGCAGGACGCACGCCCCCGCGACGACCGGCCCGGCGAGCGGGGCCATGCCCGCCTCGTCCACGCCCGCCACGTGGATGACCCCCTTCTCCCAGAGGTCCGTCTCGTGCCGGAGGAGGTGGCGGAGCCGTTGCCCCTCGGCCCGGTTCTCGCGCCGGCGCCGGAGGACCTGCTTCAGCACCTCGCGCGCCCCCGCGCGCCGATCGATCGCGAGCGCCGCCTCGCACTCCTCCGAGAGCGCGCGGCCCTCGTCGAGGAGCTTCGTGCGGAGCTCCGCCACCGAGAGGCGGGAGAGGTCGGCCGGGGTCACGGGGGGAGTCTACGACGTCGCGGGAGCGTGTCCTAGACCGGCGCGGCCGCGTGCGGCTGGCGGAGGCCGAAGAGCGGGCGCAGCCAGCGCACCCGGCGGATGACCTCGTACGACGCCCAGGACCCGAGGAACGTCGCCGCGGTGACGACCGGCAGCTTCAGCCAGGGGCTCGCGGACCAGGGGAGGAGCAGGTACACGGCCGCGACCGTGACGGTCTGGTGGAGGATGTAGAACGGATAGACCGCCTGGTTTGCCGCGCGGAGCCAGGGGGTCGGGCGCGTGAAGAGGACGCGCGCGTACCCGACGAACGCCAGGACCCAGGTGACGGCGTACGCGGCGTTCACGGCGCTCCAGAAGGCGAGCTGCACGGCGCGGGGCCAGGTCGTCGTGACCCCGGTCGCGTGCGCCCCGAAGAAGAGCGCCGCGACGACGGCGCCGACGAGGGAGAGCTCTCGCCTCCGCGCCGTCACGAGGTCGAGGAAGGCGCGGCTCGACGCGAGGGCGAACCCCCACAGGAAGAAGACGAGACCGCCGCACAGGTTCGCCCAGTCGGCCACGAGGTTGTAGGTGACCGGCCACCGCGGCCCGAGCAGCGCGGTCACCAGCGCGCTCGGGACCACCATGAGAGAGAGCGCCAGGGGCCAACGCTCGCAGAGCCGGACCGCGGCCTCGATGACGCGCCCGCCGGCTGCGGAGCGGATCGCCATGAGCAACGGCATGCCGGCCGTCGAGAAGACGAGGACGTAGGCGACGAACCAGAGGTGGATCCAGGTCATCGTCCCGGCGGGCGCGGGGAGGTACATGGAGCGGTACAGCTCCGCGTACGAGATCGGGTCGCCGAGGGCGCGGAGCGAGAGCCAGGTCTGCGGCGGGCAGACGAGGAACGTGCCGACCGCGAGCGGCAGCCCGAGGCGCGTCCCTCGCTCGGCGGCGAACGCGCCCCAGGAGCGGCGGCGGAGCGACAGCGTCGCGGCGGCGCCGCTCACGAAGAAGAGGAGCGGCAGCCGCCAGCGGTTCACGCCGACCAGGAAGGGCTCGAGGACGCGGGCGGCCGCCGGGTCGTTGATCAGCCAGGGCCACGACACGTACGCGAGGCACGAGTGGTAGACGATGAGGAGCGCGAAGGCGAACACGCGCAGCGCGTCCAGGCCGTGCTCCCGCTCGGGGGCTGGGGCCGTGGCATCCATCGGCGGGAACTCCCTTCGTCGAAGCGTGCGGGCGGGAGTGTACCGCACGCAGGTGGTCCACGCGCCGGCGCACGCGGTGGTCCTCGCGGTGGGTCCCCGCTGCGCATAGTCTCCTCGCGTTCGAGAGGGCCGGGCACGAGCACGGGAGAACAGGAGAGCACGATGAAGCGGAAGTGGGAGAGAGCGGGGATCGAGACCAGCGCGATGGGGCTCGGGTGCTGGGCGATCGCCGGCAAGTGGAACGATCCGAACGCGAGCTGGGAGTGGCACGGCACGAACGACGACGAGTCGATCCGCGCGATCCGCGCGGGCATCGAACACGGCGTCACGCTCCTCGACACCGCCGACATCTACGGCGCGGGCCACAGCGAGGTGGTCGTCGGCAAGGCCATCCGCGGGCTGCGGGACGGGGTGGTCCTCGCGACCAAGTTCGGCCACGTCTTCGACGAGGAGAAGCACCTGAACCTCGGCCGCACCGACGCGAGCCCCGCGTACGTCCGGAAGGCCGTGGAGGGGAGCCTGCGGCGGCTCGGGACGGACCGGATCGACCTCTACCAGCTCCACGTCTGGGAGTACCCGCCCGACCAGGCGGGCGAGGTCGTGGCGGTCCTCGAGGACCTCGTGCGCGAGGGGAAGATCCGCACCTACGGCTGGTCCACCGACGTGAAGGCGGGCGTCGAGGCCTTCGCCCGCGGCCCGCATTGCGGCGCGGCGCAGATCCTGGCCAACGTCTTCGAGTCCAACGACCGGCTCATCGCCTTCGGCGAGGGGAAGGGGCTCGCCCTCCTCTGCCGGAGCCCGCTCGCGATGGGGCTCCTCGGCGGCCGGTACACGAAGCCCGGGGCGGAGCTCCCTCGGGGCGACGTGCGGACCAGCAACTTCGAGTGGATCACCTGGTTCCAGGACGGCCGCGCCAACCCGAACTACGCCGCGCGCCTCGAGGCCGCGCGCGAGATCCTGACGAGCGGCGGCCGGAGCCTCGTGCAAGGCGCGCTCGCGTGGCTCTGGGCGAAGAGCCCGAGCCTCGTCCCCATCCCCGGGTTCAAGACCGAGGCCCAGGCGGTGGAGAACGCCAGGGCGATGGAGAAGGGGCCGCTCACCGGCGAGCAGATGAAGCAGGTGGCGGAGCTGGTCGCGTACGAGGACCGGGACCTGTGAAGGGCCCCACCTCGGTCGCTTGACGGTGGAGGCGGCTCCCCGGTAGCTTGCCGCGCGTCCGGGGAGCCCCGCCGAGGGGCTGAGAAAGCGGTAGGCCGCTGACCCGTCGAACCTGAACCGGGTCGTGCCGGCGTAGGGAGACTCTCCGCACCTCTCCTCGCGATCGCGCGCCCCCGTGGAGGAGGCGCGTGGAAGGCACCATCGCGATCCGGGTCAACGAGCAGCCCCGCTGCGTCCCCGCCGGCACCCGCCTCTTCCAGCTCCGCGACGACGTCCGACCGGGCGCGGACGTCGTCATCCTCAACGGCTTCGCGCTGGCGGCGGACCGCGGCGACCGGCCGCTCGCGGACGGCGACGCGGTGGTCCTCATCCGCCGCGGCGAGGTCCCGCCGCCCGAGGAGCTGGAGGCGCTGCTGGTCGCACGGCACGGCCCTGGCGTCCACGCGAAGGTGCGCCGCGCGCGCGTCGGGATCGCCGGCTGCGGCGGGCTGGGCAGCACGCTCGCGATCGCGCTCGCGCGGACAGGCGTCGGCGCACTCGTGCTCGTCGACTTCGACGTCGTCGAGCCGAGCAACCTCAACCGGCAACAGTTCTTCGTCGACCAGCTCGGCCAGCCCAAGGTCGACGCGCTCGCGGAGACCCTCGCGCGCATCAACCCGTACGTCGCCCTGGAGCGCCACCGCCACCGCCTCCGCGGCGAGGACGTCCCGGCGCTCTTCGGCGGCGCGGACGTCGTCGCCGAGTGCTTCGACGATCCCGCCGCCAAGGCCGAGCTGGCGACGGCCATGCGCCGCCACCTCCCGCGCACGCCGCTGGTCGCCGTCTCGGGGATCGCCGGGTACGGCCCGGCGTCCGCCATCCGGCCGCGGCGCGTGCTCGGCCGCTCGTTCCTCGTCGGCGACGGCGAGAGCGCGGCGCAGCCGGGGCGCGGGCTGCTCGCGCCGCGCGTGACGGTGGCCGCAGGACAGCAGGCGAGCGTCGTGCTGCGGCTGTTGCTCGGCGAGATCGGCGAACACGGAGAGGAGTGAACGGATGGAGATCACGGTGAACGGAAGCGCGCGCGAGGTGGACGAGGGGCGGACGCTCCCCGCCCTGCTCGCGGACCTGGGCGCCGCGGCGGAGCACGTCGCCGTCGAGCACAACGGCGAGATCCTCGCGCGGGGCGACTTCGCCCGGGTCGTCCTGCGCGCCGGCGATCGGCTGGAGATCGTGCGCTTCGTCGGAGGAGGGTGACGATGGCCGCGACCACACCGCTGGTGATCGCCGGAGTCCCGTTCCGGTCGCGCCTGTTCGTCGGCACGGGCAAGTTCCCGTCGGCGCGGGTGATGGCCGAGGCCGCCGCCGCCTCGGGCACGGAGCTCGTGACGGTCGCCGTCCGGCGCGTCGATCTCTCCGGGGCCCGCGACGAGACGCTCTCGGCGCTCGACCTCTCGCGCTACCGGCTCCTGCCCAACACCTCCGGCGCCCGCGACGCCGAGGAGGCGATCCGCGTGGCGAAGCTCGCGCGCGCCGCCTGCAACACGAGCTGGGTGAAGCTCGAGGTGACGCCCGATCCCAACCACCTCCTCCCCGATCCCGTCGAGACCCTGAAGGCGGCCGACGCGCTCGTGAAGCTCGGGTTCACGGTGCTGCCGTACATGAACGCCGACCCGGTGCTCGCCCGGCGGCTCGCCGACGCGGGCTGCGCGACGGTGATGCCGCTCGCCGCGCCCATCGGGACGAACCGCGGCCTCCAGACGCGCGACCAGCTCCGGCTGATCGTCGAGCAGGCGACCGTGCCCGTGGTGGTGGACGCGGGGCTCGGCATGCCCTCGCACGCCGCCGAGGCGATCGAGCTCGGGGCGGACGCGGTCCTCGTCAACACCGCGATCGCGATCGCGGGCGATCCGGCCGCGATGGCGCGGGCCTTCCGCGGCGCGGTCGAGGCCGCCGCGCTCGCCGTCCAGGCGGGGCCGGCCGGCGAGAGCCTCGCCGCGCGCGCGTCCAGCC
>JAEYOU010000109.1 GCA_023411405.1 Pseudomonadota bacterium
CCGCGGGAGGATGCGGGCGAGCCCGGGGTGGCGCGCGGCCAGGGCGCGGCGAAGGGCGGCGACGCTCTCGAACCCCGGCGCCGCGAGCTCCTCGCCCGAGGTCCCGGCGGCCTCGCGGGCCGCGGCGAAGTAGAGGATCCGGACCGGCATGGAGCTCAGCGCAAGCCGAGGAGCCTGGCGACGTCGTTGAAGACCGTGACGTAGGCGATCAGCAGGAACAGGGCGACGATCCCCACCGAGTGGATCCAGGTCTCGACGCGGGCGTTCACCCGGCGGCGCGCGACGAGCTCGTACGCGAGGAACACGAGGCGGCTGCCGTCGAGGCCGGGGATCGGGAGCAGGTTCAGGACGGCGAGCGCGATCGAGATGACCCAGAGCGCGTTCACGAAGGCGCCCGCGCCCTGGGCGAACGCGCCGAGGAACTGCTGGACGATCGCGAGCGGGCCGCCGACGTTGTCGATGCCGCTGCCCTTCTGGCGCGAGAAGATCGCCCCGAACCCCTTGACCTGCTCGGCGCCCTCGCGGTGGGTCCAGCGGAAGCCGTCGACGACCGCGGCGCCGGGGCCGGAGCTCGTGACCACGAACCGGTGCTTCTCGAACCCGGCCTTGCCCGTGCCCTTCTCGTCGCGGGGGGTGAGGCGAAGCTCGAGCCGCGCTCCGCCGCGCTCCACCCGGATCGGGAGCTCCTTCCCCGGGTTCGTCCGGATCGCGGAGACGAGCTCGTTCCACGTCGACACCGGACGGCCCGCGATCTCCAGCACGCGGTCGCCGTCCCGGAGCCCGGCCGCCGCCGCGGGACCGTTCTCGACGACGCGCCCTACGCTGGAGGTCGAGTCGGTCCGGAGGAGCCCGGACCCGAGGAGGAGCGCGAACGCGAGGACGACCGCCGTGAGGTAGTTCGCGGCGGGCCCGGCGAGGATCGCGAGGAACCGCCGCCAGGCCGGCTGGTTGGAGTACAGGCGCGGGTCGGCCGGGTCCACGTCCTCGCCCGGCGCCATGCCCACGATCTTCACGTAACCGCCGAGCGGCAGCGCCGAGACGACGAACTCGGTCTCGCCGCGCTTCGTCGAGAAGAGCACCTTCCCGAACCCGACGCTGAACCGCTCCACCTTCATCCCGGACGCCCGGGCGACGAGGAAGTGTCCCGCCTCGTGGATGACGATGAGCAGGGAGATCCCGAGAACGGCGGCGAGGACGCCGAGCAAGGTCATCACGGTGCGGGCTCCTCCCCGAACTCCTCGGCCTCGAAGGACTCCAGCTCCGTGCCGGGCTCCTCCCAGGCGCGGGCCGGCAGGCCGGCCTTGAGACAGACGTGCTTCAGGAACTCCTCCGCGTCCCAGCCGTGCTCGACGGCCACCTTGGGCAGGAGCGCGCCGCGGTGCCAGCCCCGGCGCACGACGAGGCCGTCCTGCCCCACGCGGACGGCGCGGGGGTCCGGGAGCGGCCGCAGCGGGCCGAGCGCGGAGACGGAGACGTGCAGCTCGGGGACGTCGGCGGGCCCGATGGCGGGGAAGCGGGGGTCCTCGGAGGCGGCGGCGACGGCCATGCGGGCCACGGTCCGCGCGAGCGACTCGGCCGGCGTGAACGTGCCCACGCAGCCCCGGAGCTCGTCCTCCACGCGGAGCGTGACGAACGCGCCGCGCGTCTCGGCGAGCGCGCCCTGCGCCTGGACCTCCGGAGCGGGCTTGCCGGAGAGGTGCGCGAGCACCGACGCCCGCGCGATCCCGAGCAGCGCCGCGCGCTCGATGGGCGTGAGCGCGGTCATGGGCGCGGGCGGACGCCGGTGAGGAGGAACCGCCGGGCGTCGGCGAGGATCCGCCCGTGGTCGAAGGCGATCGGCGAGGGGAGCTCGTCCCAGCGGAACGCGCGGGCCTCGGCGGCGTCGTCGCCGCCGGAGGGCTCGCCGGCCGCGCGGCAGAGGAAGACAGCCGAGGCGGTGTGGCCGCGCGGGTCGCGGCGCGGGTCGGAGTAGATCCAGAGGAGCTCGGTCAGCATCACCTCGAGCCCCGTCTCCTCGCGCGCCTCGCGCACGGCCGCGGCCTCGACGGGTTCGCCGACGTCCACGAACCCGCCCGGGATCGCCCAGCCGGGGGGCGGGTGCTTCCGTCGCACGAGCACGACGCGATCGTCCGGGAGGACGATGACGGCGTCCGCGGTGAGGGAAGGGGTCGGGGGGGCTGGCACGGGGATGAGGTAGCGCAGAGGGGGGCGGGGGTCAAATGGAGGAGGGGCTGGTTGGGAAGCAGAAAGCCTCACCTCGGCGCGATGATGAGCGGAGACTCGGCCGCCCGCTCCTCGGCCGCCGGCTCCCCCTCCGCCGTCCTCCGCGTGAACGCCTTCTCGACGAGCACCCGCGCAAACGGGATTCCGGCCCCGGGGCTCCCCGCCAACAGCGCGCGCGCCGCCGCCGCGGCCTGGCCCGCCGAGGGGACATCCCCGCTCTCGACCAGCCCGTCCGCGGCGGAGAGGAGTCGCGCCGCGAGGCGGGCGCGTCGCGCGGGGTCGAGGTACTCCTCCACCCCGTCGGCGATCACGCGATCGAGCTGTGCGTCGCGCTGCCGCTCGTCGAGGTAGAGCGGCGAGACCTGCACCTCGTCGAGCTTCGCGGCGATCCTCCGCAGGAAGTCCTCGTCGGCGAACCAGCCGCGGAACCCGGGGAGCTCGTGCAGCGCGCCGGACGCGGCGAGCGCCTCGCGCTCGGCGTCGCCCTCGAGCACGGGCGCCGCGGCGCCCGGGGCGGGCGCGTCCGGCGCGGGGCCGAGGGCGTTGAGCCAGAGATCGGCGCCGTCGGGGACGCGCTGGCCGGTCTGCTCGTTGACCCGCCGCGCCGCGGCGATCCATGCGTGGACGCGCTCGCGAGAGACCTCGGTCACGCCCACCGCGGCGCCGCGCTCCATGATCCCGCGCGCGAACGAGCGCCACTCCTTGCGCCCCACGACCCCGACCTGGAGCGAGAGCAGGCCGCGCTCGTCGGAGAGGACCGCCTGGCCGACCTCGATGCCGCGCCCGGGGATCGCGCGCGGGAGCCACACCGCGCGCTCGCCGTGGCCGTCGGGGCGCGAGGCGAGGGCGGCGAGCTGCGGC
>JAEYOU010000236.1 GCA_023411405.1 Pseudomonadota bacterium
CCCCGGCGGCGTCGCCGCGCTGACGCCGGGCGCCCGGCGGCCTCACGCCGGCAGCGCGCCCGACCGCCTCGCCTCCTCGAGCATCGTCGCCCAGGTGTCCTTCGGGCCGACCACGAAGCGGACGCCCACGGTGGGCGTGCTCCCGGCCCGCGCGGTCCAGCACACGACGCCGCGGAACGTGACGGTCCGGCTCCCGGCGCCGAAGCGGATGTCGAGCTTCGCGCCGACGGCCGCAGGCGCCGCGCCCGACCAGGCCAGGCCGCACCCGTTCTCGGAGACCGAGAACGTGGTCATGTAGGTCGGCCCGGCGGGTCCGTGGACGACCGCGGGGATCGTGACGAGGAGGCGCGGGACGCGGGGCTGGTGCACGACCGGCTCGCCGCGCGCGACGGCGAGGAGGCGCTCCAGCGCGCGCAGCCGCATCTCGTCCGGCACGACCTCGATGCGATGGAGGTGCTCCTGGCGCGCAGCGCTCGCCACGCGGCCGGTGATCGTCGCGGCGACGCCGCGGTCGATCGCCGTGATCCGCGCGGCGATCCGCTGCTTCGCGCGCAGCGGCTCGCGGGTCTGGAGCACGAGCCGCCGCGCGTCGGGCCGCCAGGCGGCGACGAGCTCGTCGGGGCGGAGCCGAACCTCCATCGAGAACACCCCTGCCGTGAGGGAAGACTGCATCGATGACCTTTCGCCGGAACGCGGAGCGTGGGTGGGCGCGGCGGATCAGAGCAGGGTTCGCTCGCGGTGGAAAGGGCTGGTGAAGGAGCGCCGCCTACCTCGGCGCCCCGAGGGATCGCGAAGGCCGCGAGAAATCGGGCGCGTTCCCGGATCTCACCCGCAGTGAGGTCTCCAACCGGGGCGGCCACGGGCGCTCCGGAGGCGGCGGGCGGTGACGGCGGGCGGGGCGAGGCCACCGGAGCACCGGGGGAGCGGCACGCCGGCCGTCGAGGGAGCGCGACCTGGCGAGCCGGTGGCCCTCCGGGCATACTCCGCGCGTGAGCGACGACATCCGACCTCGAGGCGGCGCCTCCGCGGGTGGCGCCCTGCCGGCGCCGGTCCCGGGCGCCGCCGGCCCTCCGTACCGCACCGGCCCGGGCTCGCGGTTCCCGCTCGGCGCGAGCGTGACGGCCGACGGGGTGAACTTCTGCGTGTCGAGCCGGGACGCGACGCGCGTCGCGCTGCTCCTCTTCGCGGGCGCCGGCAGCCCTGAGCCGTACCAGACCATCGAGCTCGCGCCCGAGCGTCACCGCACCTACTCGTTCTGGCACGTCCTGGTCGAGGGGCTCCAGGCCGGCGCCCACTACGCGTGGCGCATGGAAGGCCCGCTCGACACGCGCGCGACGGGCCGGTCCTTCGCCCCGCACAAGGATCTCGTCGATCCGTACGCCCGGGCGGTGACGGCCGACGTCTGGGACCGGCGCAGGGCGGCCGATCCGGCCGACGAGGGTCACGCCGGCATCCGGAGCGTCGTGGTCGAGAGCCTGCCCGCCCGCACCGTCGCGCCCGCCGAGCTCGCCGGCGGGGTCGTCTACGAGCTGCACGTGGGCGGCTTCACCCGCCACCCCTCGAGCGGCGTACGGCACCCCGGTACCTTCGCGGGCCTGGCCGAGAAGATCCCGTACCTGCGCGATCTCGGGGTGACCCACGTCGAGCTGATGCCGGTGATGGCGTTCGACGAGCAGGACCTCCCGCGCGCAGCCGCCGCCCGCGGGCTCCGGAACTACTGGGGCTACAGCACCCACGCCTTCTACAGCCCGCACCCGCGGTACTGTGTCGACCCGTCGAACGCCAACCGCGAGTTCCGCGCCCTCACCGACGCGCTCCACGCGGCCGGGCTCCGCGTCATCGTGGACGTCGTGTTCAACCACACCGCGGAGGGCGGCGCGGGCGGGCCGGTCATCCACTTCAAGGGGATGGCCAACGACGCCTTCTACCTCCTCGATCCCGCCGACCGGCGCCGCTACCTCGACTACACCGGCTGCGGCAACACGGTGAACTGCAACCACCCGATCGTCACCGCGTACGTCGTCCAGTGCCTCGAGTACTGGGTGGAGGAGCTCGGGGTGGACGGGTTCCGCTTCGACCTGGCGAGCGTGTTCACCCGGGGCGCGAGCGGCGAGGTGATGCCGAACCCTCCGCTCCCCTGGGCCATCGAGTCGTCCCGCGTCCTGTCCCGCGTGCCGCTGATCGCCGAGGCGTGGGACGCGGCCGGCCTCTATCACGTGGGCGCGTTCCCGGGGGAGGGGTGGGCGGAGTGGAACGGCCGCTACCGCGACGCCGTGCGGAGGTTCGTCCGGGGCGACGCCGGGCTGGCCGGCGAGGTGGCGACGCGCATCGCCGGGAGCGCCGACCTCTACGGCGACGACGGCAGGCTCCCCGCGAACAGCGTGAACTTCGTCACCTGCCACGACGGCTTCACGCTCGCAGATCTGGTGAGCTACGACCGGAAGCGAAACGAGGCCAACGGCGAGGGCGGGCGCGACGGGTCGAACGACAACGCGAGCTGGAACTGCGGGGTCGAGGGCGAGACCGCGGACCCTGGGGTGATCGCGCTCCGGCTCCGGCAGGCCCGGAACCACCTCGCGATCCTCATGCTGTCGCGCGGCGTGCCGATGCTGCTGGGCGGGGACGAGCTCCTGCGCACCCAGCGCGGGAACAACAACGCCTGGTGCCAGGACAACGAGGTCTCCTGGATCGACTGGCGGAGGACCGCCGCGCAGGAGGACATGCTGCGGTTCACGCGCGAGCTGATCGCGTTCCGCCGCCGGCACCCGTGCCTCGAGCTCAACCGCTTCTTCGAGGGCCGGCCGGTGGCGGGGCGCCCCATCCCGGACATCGCCTGGCACGCCGCGCGGCTCGGCGAGTCTCCCTGGCACGGCGACGGCCGCGTCCTCCGCTTCACCATCGCGGGGCTCCGCGAGGGCGAGGAGGACCTGCACGTCGTCCTCAACATGTCCGGTCGACCGGTCGACGCGAACCTCCCGGTCATCCCGGGCAGGCGCTGGCACGTCGCGGTCGACACCGCCCGTCCCGCTCCGGAGGACATCGTCCCGCGGCCACGGCAGCGGCCGCACGCGGCGCCGGCCTACGCCACGGGCGCGCGGAGCGTCGTGGTCCTGGAGGCGCGCTGAGGTCCAGGCGCGAGCGGGGGCCGCCCGCTCGCGCGCGCTGGCGGTCTAAATCGGTTCAGAAGACGCGGGCTTTACCCGGGTAGCGAAGTGGGTACTTGACGGAGAGAGGAGGAAGGTGGAAGCCATCCTCATCCGTGTGAGCGTTCACATCGAGGCGCCCGTCCACCGAACCCCGGCGCCGCACCCGCTCGCACCAACGAGGAGTCCATCCATGAATCGCTTCGCCCGTGGAGCGCGGACGGCCTGGTCGCTGCTCGCGCTCGCCGTCGCCCTCGCCGCGCCGGACCCGGTCCGCGCCGCCTCGCTGGTCCAGGTCACCGGCTTCGGCACCAACCCCACCAACCTGACGATGCACCTGTACGTGCCGGACAACGTGCAGGCCCGCCCGCCGCTCCTGCTGGCCCTCCACTACTGCACCGGCTCCGGCACGGCGTTCTTCTCGGGGACGGAGTGGAGGTCGGCCGCCGATCGGTACGGCTTCATCGTGATCTACCCCTCGGCGACCCGCAGCGGCCAGTGCTGGGACGTCTCCTCCTCGTCCGCGCTCCGGCGCGACGGCGGCAGCGATCCGGTCGGGCTGAGGTCGATGATCAGCTACGTCCAGTCCAGGTACTCCGTCGACGCGAGCCGCGTCTTCGTCACGGGCGCCTCCTCGGGCGCGATGATGACAAACGTCATGCTGGGCAACTACCCGGACGTCTTCGCGGCGGGCGCCGCCTTCATGGGCGTCCCCTTCGGCTGCTTCGCCACCACCGACGGCTCCGGCTGGAACAGCCAGTGCGCGAACGGGCAGATCTCGCGGACGGCGCAGCAGTGGGGCGACGCCGTGCGCAACGCGTACCCCGGCTACTCCGGCGCGCGCCCGCGGATGCAGCTCTGGCACGGCACGACCGACTCCACGCTCCACTACAACAACTTCGGGGAGGAGGTTAAGCAGTGGACGAACGTGCTCGGCGTGTCGCAGACGCCGTCGTTCACGGACACGCCGCAGTCCGGCTGGACGCGGACCCGCTACGGCGCCACCGGGGCCCAGGCGCCGGTGGAGGCCTACAGCCTCGCGGGCACCGGCCACTCCATGATGTTCAACGGGCAGGTCGCGTACGCCCTCACCTGGTTCGGCCTCGACCAGACCGGCACGACCTATCCCCTCAGCGTCACCAGGGCCGGCACGGGGAGCGGCACCGTCACCTCGAGCGCGGGCGGCATCAACTGCGGGGCGACCTGCTCGGCGAACCTCGCCAGCGGCACCGCCGTCACGCTGACCGCCACCCCCGCCGCGGGCTCCACGTTCGCGGGCTGGGGCGGCGCGTGCACCGGGAGCGGCTCCTGCGTCGTGTCGCTGACCGCCGCCCGGGCGGTGACCGCGACCTTCGACGGCGGGACCACCGGCGGCCCGATCTCCGTCAACGCCGGCGGGGCGGCGTCCGGGAGCTTCGTGGCCGACGTCGGCTTCTCCGGCGGGAGCACCTACTCGACGACCAGCGCCATCGACACCTCGCTCGTCCCGTCCCCCGTCCCGCCGCAGGCGGTGTTCCAGTCCGAGCGGTACGGTGAGTTCAGCTACACGGTCTCCGGCCTCACCGCCGGGGCCAGTCACGCGGTGACGCTCTACTTCGCGGAGAGCTACTGGACCGCCGCGGGCCAGCGGACGTTCAACGTCTCCATCAACGGCGCCGCAGCGCTGACCGCGTTCGACATCTTCGCGGCGGCGGGCGGCGCCAACAAGGCGGTGGCACGGACGTTCCAGACGACGGCCAGCGCGAGCGGCCAGGTGGTGATCCAGTTCACCCGGGGTGGCGGCCCGGACAACCCGAAGGTCAGCGGGTTCGCGGTCGAGGCCGGCTCCGTCGGGACCAGCTACACGCTGAGCGTGTCGAGGTCCGGCGAGGGCCGGGTCACGTCGAGCAGCGGGGGGATCGACTGCGGCGCGGCGTGCTCCGCGAGCATCGCCAGCGGCACCGCGGTCACGCTGACCGCCACGCCGGCGAGCGGCGCGACCTTCGCCGGCTGGGGCGGCGCGTGCACCGGCAGCGGCGCCTGCGTCGTGACGATGACCGCCGCGCAGGCGGTGACCGCCAGCTTCACGAGCACGACCTCCGGCGGCGTCTTCCTCAACGCGGGCGGCGCCGCGACCGGGACGTACGCCGCGGACGCGTACTCCTCGGGCGGGTCGACGTACACGAACAGCAGCACGGTCGACGTGTCGGGGCTCGGCGCGAACGCGCCGCCGGCGGCCGTCTTCCAGTCGGAGCGGTACGGCGCGTTCACGTACACGGTCCCCAACCTCACGGCGGGGGCCACGTACACGGTCCGGCTCTTCTTCGCCGAGACGTACCTCACCGCCGCCGGCCGCCGGGTCTTCGGCGTCGCCATCAACGGCGCGACGGTGCTGTCGGGCTTCGACATCTACGCCGCCGCGGGCGGGCAGAACCGGGCCATCGAGCGGTCGTTCGACGCCACGGCCAGCGCGAGCGGACAGATCGTGATCCAGTTCGTCTCCGGGACCGAGAACCCGAAGGTGAACGCCCTCGCGGTGACCGCGGGCGGCAACCCGCCGCCGGTCGGCGGCGTCTCCCTCAACGCGGGCGGCGCGGCGACCGGCACGTACCAGGCGGACGCGTACTTCTCCGGCGGGACGACCTACACCAACAGCAACACGGTCGACCTGTCGGCGCTGGGCGCGAACGCCCCGCCGGCGGCCGTCTTCCAGTCGGAGCGCTACGGCCCCTTCACGTACACGATCCCCAACCTGACCGCGGGGGCCGCGTACACGGTGCGGCTCTACTTCGCCGAGACGTACCACACCGCGGCGGGGCGCCGGATCTTCGGCGTCGCCATCAACGGCGCGACGGCGCTCTCGGGGTTCGACATCTACGCGTCCGCGGGCGGACAGAACCGGGCCATCGCCCGGTCGTTCAACGCCACCGCCACCGCGAGCGGTACGATCGTGGTCCAGTTCGTCTCCGCGACCGAGAACCCGAAGGTGAACGCGCTCTCGGTGACGGCGGGCGCCAGCACGGACCCGGACCCCGATCCGGTGCCGGTGTTCGATCCGTGCCCGGCCAGCGGCGACTGCAAGATCCTGCCGCTCGGCGACTCGATCACCGACGGCTTCAACGTCGCGGGTGGGTACCGGATCGAGCTGTTCCGCAGGGCGCGCGCGGCCGCCAAGCGCTTCACCTTCGTGGGCTCCCTGGTGAACGGGCCGACCACGGTGGACGGCGCGACGTTCCCGCGCAGCCACGAGGGGCACAGCGGCTGGACCATCAGCCAGATCTCCGGCATCGTGCCGTCTCCCGCCCTGAGCTCGGCGCCGCACATCGTGCTGCTGATGATCGGCACCAACGACATGTACGGGAGCAGCAGCGGCATCCCGGCGGCGACCCAGCGCCTGGACGCGCTCCTGGGGAAGCTCGTCGCGTCGGCGCCGAACGCCCTCATCGTCGTGGCCCAGATCACGCCGCTCAGCGACTCGAACCGCAACGCATTGGCCCGTTCGTACAACTCCGCGCTCCCGGCGCTCGTGAACGCGCGCCGCGCCCAGGGCCAGCACATCGTGCTGGTCGACATGCACACCGGCTTCCCGCTCTCCGAGCTGGCGGACGGGACGCACCCCAACGCCGCGGGCTACGCGCGGATGGCGGGCGTCTGGTACGGGACCATCAGCTCGTACCTGCACTGATCGCCGCGTCACCCCTGCGCGCATCGCCCGGCGGAGCGCCGGGCGGTGCGTGCGGGGCGGTAGGTCACCGCCTCGGGGGCTGGTGAGCGGGCCCTTCCGATCGGCTTGCCCCCGCTCGTTCCGCTCGTTGCTCCACGCGAGACGCCTCGATCCGGCTGGGAGCTGGATCGAAGCCGACGCCAAGGGCATGCTGGCCGTGCTGATCGGGGCAGGGTGCGCCCACTCTACTTGCCCGCCGAGCCAGGAGCTGGTCCATGCACGCCTCGAGCTTCTTGCCTCGGCGGTGGCCACCCGGTCGCGTCGAGGGATGAGAAGACCCCGCTCGCCCCGAGGTTCCTGGGAGGGGCGAGCGGGGTCTGGGAGCTGCGAGGTCTTCCTGCGGCCCGCCCTTACCGGCTCCAGCGCTGGTTCGAGCCGCCGTTGCAGTTCCCGACGACGACCGCGGTGCCGTTCGCGGTGCCCTGGCCCGTCACGTCCAGGCAGAGCCCGGTGGAGGCGGACGTGATCGTGCCGTCGGCGTTGAACCGCCACTGCTGGTTCGGGGCGCCGTTGCAGTCCCAGATCTGGGTCTGGGTGCCGGCGGCGGTGACGCCGGAGGGGATCTCGAGGCACTTGGTGCCGTACACCTGGAACGTTCCGGACGCGGTCTGGGTCCACTGCTGGTTGGCGCCGCCGTTGCAGTCCCAGATCGTGAGCTTGGTGCCGTTCGTCTGCGAGACGTTGGGCACGTCGAGGCAGCGGCCGGACTGCACGCCGAGGAGCCGCCCGGTGGAGGTCCCGCCGGAGGTGTCGAAGGTGGCGGTCACGGATCGCGCGGCGGACATCGTGAGGACGCAGGTGCCGGTGCCGCCGCAGTCGCCGCTCCAGCCGGCGAACGTGGAGCCGGCGGCGGCCGTCGCGGTCAGCGTGACCGTCGTGCCGCTGGCAAGGGTGGCGCTGCAGGTGGTGCCGCAGTCGATGCCGCCGCCGGAGACGGTGCCGCTGCCGGTGCCGCTCCGCGCGACGCCGAGCGCGTAGGTGGTGGGCCCACCGCCCCCCGCGGCGACGGTGATGCCGCAGACCTTGGGATTGTCGGGCCCGCCGCCCCGGGAGAAGGCGATGACCACCTGGCCGCTCGCGCTGGCGGTGGTGCTGAACGCGCGGGCGACGGCCCTGTTCGTGCCACCCGCGGCGGCGAGGATGTCGAAGGCAGCCAGGACGGTCGCGCCGTTGATCGCGACGTTGAACGTCCGCTGACCGGCCGCGGTCCAGTAGCTCTCGGAGAAGTAGAGCGTCACGGTGTACGGGTTGCCCGCGGTGAGGCCCGGGATGGTGTAGGTGAACTCACCGTACCGCTCCGTCTGGAACACGGCCTGGGGTGGCACGGCGCCGGTGAGCTGCGCGGTGTCGATGGCGCTGGTCGTCGAGTACGTGCTGCCGCCGGAGAAGTGGGCGTCCGCGACGAAGGCCCCGCTCGCCGCTCCGCCGGCGTTGACGGAGACCCCATCGACCGGGGCCGCCGTGAAGGTGGCGGTCACGGCTCGCGCGGCGGACATCGTGAGGACGCAGGTGCCGGTGCCGCTGCAGTCGCCGCTCCAGCCGGCGAACGTGGAGCCGGCGGCGGCCGTCGCGGTCAGGGTGACCGCCGTGCCGCTGGCGAGGGTGGCGCTGCAGGTGGTCCCGCAGTCGATGCCGCCGCCGGAGACGGCGCCGCTGCCGGTGCCGCTCCGCGTGACGCCGAGCGCGTAGGTGGTGGGCCCACCGCCGTCCGCGGCGACGGCGATGCCGCAGACCTTGGGATTGTCGGGCCCGCCGGCGCGCGTGAAGGCGATGACCACCTGGCCGCTCGCGCTGGCGGTGGTGCTGAACGCGCGGGCGATGGCCCTGTTCGTGCCACCCGCGGCGGCGAGGATGTCGAAGGCGGTGAGGACGGTCGCGCCGTTGACGGCCACGTTGAACGTCCGCTGGCCCGCCGCGGTCCAGTAGCTCTCGGAGAAGTAGAGCGTGACGGTGTACGGGTTGCCCGCGGTGAGGCCCGGGATGGTGTAGGTGAACTCACCGTACCGCTCCGTCTGCAACACCGCCTGGGGCGGCACGGCGCCGGTGATCTGCGCGGTGTCGATGGCGCTGGTCGTCGAGTACGTGCTACCGCCGGAGAAGTAGGCGTCGGCGACGAAGGCCCCGCTCGCCGCGCCGCCGGCGTTGACGGAGACCCCGTCGACCTGGGGAGCGGTGAAGGTGGCGGTCACGGTCCGCGCCGCGCTCATCGTGAGGGTGCAGGTCCCCGTGCCGCTGCAGGCCCCGCTCCAGCCCGCGAAGGTGGCGCCGGTCGCCGGGGTGGCGGAGAGGGTGACGGAGGTTCCGGCGGCGAGGGTGGCGCTGCAGGTGCTGCCGCAGCTGATCGCGCCGCCGCTCACGGTGCCGGTTCCGGTGCCGGCCCTGGTGACCGTGAGCGTGTAGCCGGCCGGCGGCGAACCCGTGCCGGCGCCCAGCCGGGCGGTGGTCCCGCTCAGCGTCTTCTGGCTGTGATTGGCCGTGCCGGTGATCGGCGCGTACCCGTAGCCGGAGAGGGGCTTCGCGGTCCGCTCGACGACGTACACGCCGCCCGCCGCCGTGGTGAACGTGAACTCGCTCGCCGCGCTGGCGAGGAGGATGGAGTCGTTCGCGACGTTCCGCACCTGCACCTGCTGCGTGCCCCAGGGGTTCACCACCGTCGCCGGCTTCCCGCCCAGGCTCTTGATGCCCACGTACTTGATCTCGCCGGCCTCGCGCTCCGAGCTCACGAGGAACCCGCCGTGGGCGAGCAATGTGAACCGGCCGACGAAGCTCGTGTCGCCGGGCGGGGCCGGGAACACCCGGATCTTGCCGGTGTGGCTCTGCAGCAGCGACTCGTTGATCGCGCTGAGGTGCGTGCCGAGCGAGTCGTAGACGCCGTTCCAGGTGTTCGTGATGCCGTTGGGATACGCCTGGAACTTGCCGATCATCGTCTTCATGCTGGAGAAGGCCTGCGCGCCCATCCCGAGCCGCGCCGCCTGGACGGCGTCGGGCGACCAGATCTCGGTGTGCGGGAAGGGGCGGGTGTTCCAGTTGTAGACGACCCGGGAGAGGTCGGGGGAGCCGATGCCGACCACGCCGTAGGGCCACGCCATCTCGCAGGCGACGTTCTCGTTGTTGCGCGTGGCCGAGATCGGCGGGGTGTGGGGCAGGTACCCGTTGGCGTCCGAGGGGTAGGCGACGAGGTTGTTGAGCACGTCCTGCCACTGCGCCCGGAGGTTGGCGTCCTGCCCGAGCGTGGCGCTCGCCTCGATCACCATCGGGAAGAAGGCCTTCACCGCGACGAGATCGGTCAGCGCGTTCCGCACGTTCCAGTAGGTCTCGTGCGAGTTCGAGTTGGCCATGTAGTACTTCCCGGCGCTGTCGCGCGAGAACCGCGACGTGTGGAACTTGGCCGCCTCCCGCATGAACGGGTAGATCCGCGACAGCCAGGCCGCGTCGTTCGTGTACTTGTACCGGTAGTACATCCACTGGCCTGCCTCGGCGCCCGTCGTGAAGACGTTCTTCGTGAAGTCGCTGTTCTCGGTGTGCCGGGCGTTGCCGTCCCAGCCGATGGTCTCCGGCACCCAGATGCCGTCGACGCCGAAGCGGCGCTGGGTCGTCGCCTTCATCGCGTCGTAGTTGCGGAGGTACAGGTTGTAGAAGCTGTCGAGCACGTTCGCGTGGTTGGACGCCAGGAACGAGTGGTAGACGTCGCGCTGGTTCCAGAACCAGTAGCCGCCGGACCACTGGGTGGCCTGGTCGTCCTTCTTCGCGTTGTAGGTGCCGTGGATGTGCTGGAAGGGGTAGTTGCCGAAGGCGCCGCCGGCGATGATGTACTCGGCCAGGTAGTAGTAGTTCTCGAGGTAGTCGGCGTCGCCCGCGGCGTTCGAGTACTGCACGAACGAGGCCCTCCAGAAGTCGTTCCACCACCGCTTGAAGCTCGCGAGGGTGGCGGCGTAGCCGGTGGTCCTGGCGTTGCTCAGCAGCCGCTTCGCCTGGGCCACCGAGTCGCCGTTGGGCGCGTTCTTCCGGGTCGCGTTGGCGATCCAGATTGTGTAGCTCGAGGTCGGGGTGATGTTCAGCCGGACCGTGCTGCCGTTGACCACCGACGCCGTGTAGCTCGCGCCTTCGACGGACGCCGCGAGCGTGTACCCGAAGCCGTTCGAGTCGCTCTGGCCGCGGCTGATGCCCGCGCCGGTCGAGTCGGCGAAGGTGGAGACCGTCTTCCACGTCCCCATGTTCGGGATGTCCAGGTACATCGAGCTGGACGAGGCGGGCAGGCCGCTGAGATCCCAGATGCTGATGTCCAGGGTGACGCTCGACACTCCGCTCCGGCCGTCCTCCACGTGGATCCCGAGCACCTCGGAGTTCGGGGAGCCCATGACGGTCACGGTCCGGTTGGAGTCGTAGGTGGCGGTGATCACGCCGTCATGCAGGTTGAGCCGCTGCTGGAAGCGGGTGTACCCGGTGTCCATGCCGGGGCTGGTGCGGAGGTTGACGAGCCCGGACGAGAAGGCGGTCTGCTGGGCGTTGTCGACGCCGGTGACCTGCATGGTCAGGCCGTTGCTGTTCCAGACCTGCGCGCCCAGCCGGCCGGTCGCCACCGTCGGGCCGTTCACCGGGGTGGTGATCGGCGCGTTGAACACGACGTCGTGCTTCGAGAGGTAGCCGGCGTAGTCGACGTCGAGCGCGCCCGTCGCGGTGTCGAACGAGTGGCTGTTCACGGCGGACGCGTAGGTGCCGTGCTCGTCCGCGCCCATCTCCGGCCCGCAGGCGGTGAGAGCCACTGACAGCGAGAGTGCGCAGAGCTGCGCGACGCGGAGGTTCGCGGTGGACATCGGGATGCCTTTCTCCGTCCGGAGGGTTGCTCGAAGCTCGGGTGGGTACTCACGTTCCGTGGACTGCGTCAACGCTCCAATGCGACAAGGCGTGCGACTCCCCGAAGTCTGGAGCGATTCGCGCCATCCCGGTGGGAGTCCCCGCGACCTGTAGGCGCGCCGTCGTGAGGCTTCCCGCGCGCTTCTCCGGTACACTGCGGCCGGCGCTCGGCGCTCGGCGCGAGGACGGGGACGCTCATGACGGTGCGAATCGCGGTCGCGGCGATCAACTTCGGCCCGACCTTCCCAGGCCTCATGTTCGGGAAGATCAAGAAGCGCGCCCGCCCCGATCAGATCCTCGTCGAGACCGCGACGCAGATCTCCGGGTTCAACGAGCTGGCGCGCGACCGCGTCCTGGCCCTCCTCGAGGGAGAGCCGAAGCCGATCGCGCTCATCGGGATCTGCATCCGGCCCGATCCGCAGACGCTCGCCGCCTTCCGCGCGGTGGGCGCGCCGACCGTGCTCATCGACGAGGCGACGGAGGGCGCCTCGTCCATCGCCTGCGACAGCTTCCAGGGTGCCTACCTCGCGGCGAGCCACCTCGTCGGCCTGGGGCGGCGACGGATCGCGATCGTGGTCGGCGCGAGCGTCGGCGGCGACATGAACACGGGGCTGCGGCTCGCCGGGTTCAAGAAGGCCCTCTCCGAGAAGGGGCTCTCGCCCCTGGACGTCATCTACTCCCACGACTACACGCGCAAGGACGGCGCGCAGGCGATGACGAAGCTCCTCGACGACCGCACCGGCGTCGACGGCGTGTTCGTGGCCGCGGGCGACGTGTGCGCGACCGGCGTGCTCCAGGTCGCGCGGGAGCGCAGGGTGAAGGTGCCCCACGACGTCGCCGTCGTCGGCTACGACGACAACGCGCTGGCCGCCATCTCCGACCCGCCGCTCACCACGATCCGCCAGCCCGACGAGGCGATGGCGGACGCGGCCCTCCGGCTCGCCACCGAGGAGACCGCCGAGATCCTCGACCAGCCGAGGCGGGTCGTCCTCAAGCCGACGCTCGTCGTGCGGCAGTCGGCGTAGCGGGCGGCGCCCGGCCGTGCGGGCGCGTGCGCCCTGCGTCGCTTCAGAACGTCGCGAAGTGGTCCCAGGGTCGCTGGTCGTCGGACTTCTTCTGGATCACGAAGACGTTCGGGACGGGCGAGGCGACCTCCTCGTAGGAGGCCTCGAAGCTGGCGCGGATGAAGCCGGCCAGCTTCCGGATGGACGGCATCCACATGTCGTCGAACACCACCACGCCCCCCACCGGCAGCAGCTTGTCGGCGCAGTAGAAGTCCACGAGCGCCCCGTCGAAGCGGTGATCTCCGTCGATGAAGACGAACTCGGGCCGCAGCCCCGACGCGTGGAGCTCGGTCAGCGCGCTCACCGAGGTCTTCTGCACCAGGGTGAAGCGCGATCCGAAGTCCAGATCCTGCACCGCCCGGTGACCGATGCCTTTCCAGGTGGTGAACTCGAAGGGATCGATGGCGATGTGATGGCCGTAGCCGTGCTCGTGCATGGCGTCCTCGAGGAACAGCGTCGAGAAGCCGTAGGCCATGCCGACCTCGACCGAGGTCGTGGGCCGCAGCTGGCGGTGCAGGTCGGCCAGGAAGAGCCCCTGCTCCGGGCTGATGCGCGTGATGCCGTCGAGCGTGCAGGGCGTGCCGTCGGGACCAGGCTGCGGCTCCTTCCGGTACATGCTCTCCAGCTTCTTCTTGGTCCTCTCGAACACGGTGGCTCTCCCCGCAAGAGGCTTCCGGGCGAGACCGTCGCCCGGCCGCCCGTGGCGCAGAGAGCCTCTGCACACCGCAGGCCAGGGGCCGACGCAGGAGAATGGCCGGGAGTTGCGGGAAGATCCTCGGCGCCGGACCGCGGGCACCGATGGACGGCGTCACGTCCCTGACGCGCGCGCCGCGTCGTGTCGCCGACGGAGTCGCCAGCGGCTCCGGGGGCGGGCAGGATGCGGAGATGGTCACCCGCTCGCCCACCCTGCGCGCCGCCTGCTTCGGCCTCCTCCTCGCCGCCGTCTCGGTCCCCGCGCCGGCCGAAGCCCAGCAGGTCGTGCCGCGCGCGGACTACGGCGCCCGCCTCGAGCCGAAGGATCGCGTCCTCCACGGCGGCGGACAGGATCCGGCAGGGTTCGCCCAGTACTGGCAGGTGATGGGCGCGGGGGCTCGGCCCGCGTTCCTCATGCACTACCTCCAGCTCAAGGCGGTGCGGGAAGGCAGCCTCGCCGGGCTGGAGAGCGAGCTGGCCGGCTACGAGCGCGACGGCGTGCACCTCGTCGTGCAGATCGGCCTCGCGATGGCGCAGGATGGGACGCCGTCCTCGCACTACGAGGGGCAGGTCGCCGCGGGCGACCTCGACTTCAACGTCGACGCCCTCTGCGACGAGCTCGAGCTGCTCGGGCACCCGGTCCTGCTGCGCATCGGCTACGAGTTCAACGGGACGGCCTGGAACGGCTACGAGCCGAAGACCTACGTCGAGGCGTTCCGGCGGATCACGGCGAAGCTCCGCGCGCGCAACCTCGAGGTCGCGACCGTCTGGGACGCGGCGGGCGAGCTCGACTTCCTGCCGGGCTTCATGGACTACTACCCGGGAGACGAGTTCGTCGACTGGTGGGGGCTCAACCTCTTCTCGGGCCCGAAGGGCTCGGACGCCAGCGCCTTCCTGTTCAGCAAGCCGATCGCGCGGTTCCTGGACGCGGCCGAGCAGCACCGGAAGCCCGTGCTGATCGGCGAGGCGACGCCGCGGTACACCGGCGTCGGCGCCGGCCAGAAGAGCTGGGACCGCTGGTTCGGAGATCTCTTCGAGCTCATCGCCCGCCGGCCCGGCATCAAGGCGCTCAGCTACATCAACTGGGACTGGTCGAGGTATCCGCAGTGGGGCGACTGGGGCGACGCGCGCCTGGAGCGAGACCCGGTGGTGGCAGGGCGCTTCCGCGCGATCGTCTCGGGGGCGCCGTACATGTCCGGAGGGCCGGAGCCGGTCGTCCGCGCGGCGCTGCGCCTGGCGCCGCGGGAGCCTCGCGCGAAGGCATCGACCGAGCATGCGCCGGCCCCGGTCGATGCCGCGACCGCGCCCGCCGCGGCGCCCGTCGAGCGGCTCGTGAACGGAGGGTTCGAGGCGCGCGGGGGCTGGTACGTCGAGCTGTACCAGGGCGGCGCCGGCAGGCTGGAGCTCGAGAGGGACCGCCCCATCGCGGGCTCGAGGAGCGGCGCGCTCGCCATCAGCCGCGGCGGCGGGACGAATTGGTTCGTGCAGCTCGTGCAGCCGCTCACCGTCCACGGGGGCAAGAAGTACCGTCTGACCGCGAAGCTGCGCGGGAGCAAGCCCGGGATGAACGTGGACGTGTGGATCCAGCAGACCCACCAGCCGTACGACGGTGTGCACAAGAAGGTCGTCGTCGGGCCGGAGGGGCTGACGCTCCATGGCGAAAACCTCGTGTGGACGGCGGCGACGACGGACGCGATGAAGGTCGCGTTCATGGTGGGGGAGGTGAAGTCGGGGACGCTCTACGTCGACGAGGTGTCCCTCACCGAGGAGTAGGCTGACGTTGCGCCAGCTTCCGCCGTCGCCCGCTCGTCCGTGTTTGACAACGATGACAAGCGTGGTAAAGCGCCGGAACACGGTTCGACCCGGCGCGGAGCCCGTGGCTCCTCCGCCCGCCCCCTGCACCGTCACCACCTCGCGTGGGAGATCTCATGAGCGTTCATCCGACGAAGAGTGTGCGAGCAGCCTTCACGCGGAGCGTCGCGGCGTTCGCGGGCTGCCTCGTGCTCGCCGGCGCGCCGCCGGCCGCCGCCCTGGACAACGGCCTGGCGCGAACGCCGCCCATGGGCTGGAACAGCTGGAATCGGTTCGGCTGCAACGTGAACGAGTCGCTCGTCCGCGGCATGGCCGACGCGATGGTCTCGAGCGGCATGGCCGACGCCGGCTACCAGTACATCGTCATCGACGACTGCTGGCAGGTGAGCCGGGACGCCGCGGGGACCATCGTCGCCGACCCGTCCAAATTCCCGAGCGGCATGAAGGCGCTCGCCGACTACGTCCACTCCCGGGGGCTGAAGTTCGGGCTCTACACCGACGCCGGCACCGCGACGTGCTCGAACAAGCCGGGCAGCCTGAACCACGAGGTGCAGGACGCGCAGACCTACGCGGCCTGGGGCGTCGACTACGTGAAGGTGGACTGGTGCAACACCGGGGGCCTCGACTCTGCCACGCAGTACGCCAGGTTCCGCGATGCCCTGGCCGGCACCACGCGCCCGATCCTCTTCAGCATCTGCAACTGGGGCATCGACGCACCGTGGAGCTGGGGCCCGGAGATCGGGAACATGTGGCGCACCACCGGCGACATCCAGGACAGCTGGACCAGCATCACCTCGATCATCGACCAGAACGGCAGCCACGCCAGCGCGGCGCGGCCGGGCGCCTGGAACGACCCGGACATGCTGGAGATCGGCAACGGTGGCATGAGCGCAACCGAGTACCGCTCGCACCTGAGCATGTGGGCGATCATGGCCGCCCCGCTCATCGCCGGGAACGACCTCCGCGACATGAGCGCGGAGACGCTGTCGATCCTCACCGCCCCCGAGGTGATCGCCGTCGACCAGGATCCGCTCGGCGTACAGGGCATCAAGGTGGCGGACAGCGGCGGCCTGCAGGTCTGGGCCAAGCGGCTGCAGCAGCCGGGGGCGGTGGCGGTGGCGCTCTTCAACCGGACCGGCTCCACGGCCAGCATCACCGCCACCTGGAGCGCGATCGGCCTCCCGGCAGGGAGCGCCACCGTCCGCGACCTGTGGGCGCGCGCCGACCGCGGGACCTTCGACGACAGCTACACCGTGAGCGTCCCCTCGCACGGGACCGTCCTCGTGAAGGTCGTCGCCGGGGAAGGCCCGGGCGGCGGAACGCTCACCGTCGCCCGGGCGGGGACGGGCACCGGCACGGTGACCTCGACGCCGGCGGGCGTCTCCTGCGGGACCACCTGCACCGCCAGCTACGCCAGCGGCACCGCGGTCACCCTCGTCGCCGCCCCCGCGGCCGGGTCGACGTTCACCGGCTGGAGCGGCGCCTGCGTCGGGAGCGGCACCTGCATCGTGACCATGACCGCCGCGGACCAGACGGTGACCGCCAGCTTCGCGGGCACGCCGCCGCCGCCCGGTCCCGTCTCCGTCAACGCCGGTGGGGCGGCCAGCGGCAGCTTCGTGGCCGACGCTTACTTCTCCGGCGGCACCACCTACTCCAGGGCGACGGCGATCGACACCTCGCAGCTCACCGGCGCCGTGCCGCCGCAGGCGGTCCTCCAGTCCGAGCGGTACGGGGAGTTCACGTACACGATCCCGGGGCTCACCGCGGGGACGGGGTACGCGGTGACGCTGTACTTCGCCGAGGTGTACTGGACCGCGGCGGGGCAGCGGACGTTCGACGTGGCGATCAACGGGAGCACGGTGCTCTCGGCCTTCGACATCTTCGCCGCGGCGGGAGGAGCGGCGAAGGCGATCGCGCGGACCTTCGACACGGTGGCGAACGCGAGCGGGCAGGTCGTGATCCAGCTCACCCGCGCGGGCGGGCGGGACAACCCGAAGGTGTGCGGGATCGCGGTCGGACCCGCCGGCCCGAGCACGCAGTACGCGCTGTCGGTCACGAGGGCAGGCACCGGCAGCGGGCGGGTGACCGGCGGCGGGATCGACTGCGGCGCGACCTGCAGCGCCAGCTTCGACTCGGGGACCGCGGTCACCCTGACTGCCGTGGCCGGGAGCGGCTCCACGTTCGGCGGCTGGAGCGGGGCGTGCACCGGGACCGGCACCTGCACGGTCACGATGACGGCGGCCCGGGCCGTGACGGCGACGTTCACCAGCGCTCCCGACGGCGACGCGTGCAGGACGCCGGTGGCGACCGGTCAGAGCGGCAACTTCGACACGACCGGCGCGGTCTGTTACACGGTCAGCTCCACCATCAACGGCTGGGGCTGCTCGAACGGCGCCGGTCGCTCCGTCACCGTGAACGGAACCGCGGTCACCTGCGGGCAGCTGCCGCTCCCCGGATCCGCGCCGTACACGCTCCGCTTCAGCGCGGGGACGTATCCCTGGGCCAGCTTCTACTGGTGGTAGCGTGGGGAGGAACTCTGCGCCCCGAACGGTCGTGACTCGCCAAGCGGTCCTCGCCACCTCAGTCGCACGCGCTCGAGCGCGTGGCACGGGCGCGGCGAGGAGGCATCGATGCTGTACTTGTCGAGGTTCAGCTACACCCCGGAGACCTGGGCCAGGTTGATCGCGAACCCTGAAGACCGGCGGGCTGCGGCACAGTCGTACGTCGAGTCGGTCGGCGGAAAGCTTCACGGATTCTGGTACGGGTTCGGTCCACACGACGGGTACACGCTGTGGGAAGCGCCCGACAACGTCTCCATGGCGGCGGTCGCCCTCGCCATCAGCGGCGGCGGTGCGCTCCGCTCGATGGAGACGACCGTCCTGCTGACGGTCGACGAGACCCTCGAGGCCCTCCGCGAGGCGAGGAGGGTCCAGTATCGAGCGCCCGGCGCGTAGCGCCAGGGCCGGGTGGGACGGGGTGAAGCCCCTCACCCCGAGGAGAGCGCTCGCGGACACCCCGAAGGCTGCTGGTGCGGCGTGACGAGCGGACGTAACCGTACGTGAACCCGGATCGTCTCGGGGTGCACGCGAGGAGGCCCAACATGGCTTGGAAGTGGTACCCGATCCACTCGTACAAGGTCAGCGTGGGCTCCGACAGACCCGCGTCGGGATACGGCGGCGTCCAGCTCGTCGGGACGGGCTTCTACGGGCTCATCAAGTTCGCGAAGAGCGGCGCCTTGCCCGCCGCGACGGCCCCGGTGGTCGCGGGACAGCAGCGCTTCTACGGTTCGCTCGACTTCCCCCAGATGGCGACCATGGTGGACCTGCTCCGCCATGAAGGACCCATCAACTTCGGGTGGTACGAGGAGGACCCCAACATCTTCCACATGATGACGGGCGCGGAGCCGGCGGGCGAAGACGAGGCCTAGCCGAGGCGGAGGTGCCGCACGCCGGTGCCGAGCTCGTGCGACGACACGGCCCCGGACCTCGAGCGCCTGCCGGCGTGCCGGCCCTCGCGCCTGCTCCGTGGAGACTCGCGGCACACCCACCCGGGCGCTGGTGGTGCATCCGGCGTTGCGCGACCGTCGTGGCATTGACGGAGGGTGACCATGAGCGAGGCCACGTCGGCCTGGACCCGGCGGTCGGCGGTGGCGTGGACGGGGATCGTCGCCGCCGCCTGCGTCCTCTACTTCGCGGGCATCGCCCACGAGCCCATCTGCTACGACGAGGTCATCTCCGACGCCCTCGCGCGCCGCCCGCTCGGCGCGCTGCTCGGGCTCCTCCGCCACGACAACCACCCGCCGCTCTTCTACGTCCTGCTCCACGCCGTGCGCGCCGTCCTGGGCGGCTCGGAGTGGGCGCTCCGCGTGCTCCCGGCCCTGGGGAGCGTCGGGCTGGTGGCGCTGGGCGCGGGACCGATCCGGCGGCTCGTGGGCGCGCGGACGGCGCTCCTCTACGCGGGCGCGGCGCTCTGCATGCCGGTGCTGCTCATCCACGCGCACGAGGCGCGCATGTACACGCTGGCCGCCGTGGCCGTGACCGCGGCGGCCGCGTACGGGGCCCTGGCGGTCCGCGAGGGGCGGCGCGGCGACTGGATCCGGCTCGGAGCCTCGTCGCTGGCCGCGGCCTACCTGCACAACTACGGCCTCATCGCCGCGTTCTTCGTGCACGCCTTCGTGCTGGGCTGGGTCGTCCTCCGCCGCCGGGAGCGGCTCGCGCCCTGCCTCTGGACGAGCGGGGCCGTGGCGGCAGGGTACGCGCCGTGGCTGGCGCGCGTCGTGGGGCAGGCGGCGCAGGTGAAGGGCAGGGGTTCTGGGTTCCGCCGCCCTCCTGGCGCGGCGTGGGCGAGGTGCTGCTCCGGCCGTTCGTCCTCAAGGAGCTCTACCCGGGCTACCCGCCGGTGCGCTTCTGGATGATCGCCGCGCTGGCGCTCTGCGCCGCGCTGATCCTCTGGGGCGTCGTCGATGCCTGGCGTCGCCACGACGCCGAGGCGCGGACCACCGGCGCGCTGCTCGTCACCGTCTACGCCGGCACGTTCGCGGCCGCGCTCGTCGTCTCGGTGACCGTGGTGCCGGTGCTCTTCCACCGGTACTTCATCGTCTGCACGGGCGTGCTCGCGCTCCTCACGGCCATGGGCGCGGCGCGGCTCCCGGGCCGGGCATCGGCGTGGGCGGCGCTCGGGGCCTTCGCCCTGCTCAACGGCGCCACGTTCCGCATCGTCTACACGCAGACGCTCAACGCTCCGATGCGCCAGGTGGCGCACGACCTGCGCCACGTGATGCTCCCGGGCGACCTCGTCATCACCTCCGACTCCTGGTCGCTCGGCCCGTCGATGTACTACCTGCCGGAGGCGGTCTTCTTCCACACGGACAACCGGTGGGAGGCGCGCTGGGGGCAGATCCTCGAGGTGCTCGTGCCGCCCCTTCACCGCGAGCGAGGCCTGAAGGAGCTCCTCTCCGGGCGGCGCTCGTTCTGGTACGTCACCTGCTCGATCGGCATGGCGAAGGACCTCTCGGAGATCGTCGACGGCGAGGAGGGCTGGGAGCCACAGGGGGAGCCGCGCGTCTGGCCGAAGCTGCCGTACGGCGCCTACGGGTTCACTGCCCAGCGCTACGTCTACACGGGGCGGAAGCCGGAGGGAGGTACGCTCGAGGTGCACGTCACCGGGCTCCGGCCGGGCGGCTCGCTCGTGGTGAGCCTCTTCGACCGCGAGCCGATCCAGGGCAAGCCGGCACGCTGGAAGCTCCTCCCGGTCGGCGGCCCGGAGCTCACGTTCCGGCTCGGCGGGCTCGCCGACGGCGACTACGCCCTCGTCATGCTGCACGACGAGGACGGCAACCAGCAGTGGGATCTGGATGCGCGGCGCCGCCCGATCGAGGGGGGCTTCGCGGTCAACGGCGACAAGGTGATCGCCGACGCCGTCGCCGCCGGGATGAAGGCGGAGGACCTGGGGATGGACGTCTTCAGCTGGAACAACCTCAAGTTTCCGTTCACCGGGCCGCGGCAGACGATCGAGGCGAAGGTCGGGTATCCGAGGCCCCCGCGCGCGACGCGGTGAGGCCCGGCCGCCGGCCGCGGCCATCGCCGCCCTCCCTGCCTGCATGCGAGACCGACCCGGGCGGAGATCCCGGCGCGCTGGCCTTCCGGTCGGTCTTCCCGTAAACACGCGGCACGAGCCACGAGCGTGGGTGCCGTGCGCTCATCCACGATCCGTCGCGACGGGGAGAAGACATGAAGGCCGCCGTGTACGACGAGTATGGACCGCCCGAGGTCGTCCGGCTCGCGGAGCTCGACGAGCCGGCGCCCGCGGCGAACGAGCTCCTGGTGAAGGTGCGCGCGACCACCGTGGCGGCCGGGGACTGGCGGATGCGCAAGGCCGATCCGCTCCTGGCGCGGCTCTACAACGGGCTCTTCAAGCCGAGGCGCGTGCGGGTCCTGGGGTTCGAGCTGGCGGGCGAGGTCGAGGCGGTGGGCAGCGCCGTCCGTCGCTTCAAGCCGGGGGAGCACGTCTTCGCCTTCACCGGGTTCGGCTTCGGCGCCCACGCGGAGTACCGGTGCCTCGCCGAGAGCGGGGAGATCATGAAGGTCGGCCTCGTCGCGCACAAGCCCGCGAACCTGAGCTTCGAGCAGGCCGCCGCCGTCCCCGTCGGCGGGCTGACGGCGCAGGGGTTCCTGCGGCGCGCGGGCGTCCGCCCCGGAGAGCGGGTCCTCGTGTACGGGGCCTCCGGCAGCGTGGGGACCTTCGCGGTGCAGCTCGCGAGGTACCTCGGCGCGCAGGTGACCGGCGTGTGCAGCGCGGCGAACGTCGCGCTCGTGCGATCGCTCGGCGCGGACGAGGTCATCGACTACACGAGCGAGGACTTCACGCAGCGCGGGCGCGTCTTCGACGTGGTCTTCGACGCCGTGGGGAGGTGCGCGGCTTCGCGCTCCAGGCGCGTGCTGAAGCGGGGCGGGCGCCGGGTGTCCGTCACCGGCTCGCCGCAGCTTCGCCCGGGCGATCTCGAGAGGCTCCAGGAGCTGATCGAGGAGGGCAAGCTGACGCCCGTGATCGATCGGCGATACCCGCTCGAGCAGATCGTCGACGCGCACCGGTACGTGGAGGCGGGCCACAAGAAGGGCAACGTGGTGCTGATCGTCTCGCAGGGGGGCCGCGCCCCGGAGCGCTGAGGTGTGGCGGGCGGCTTCAGCGCCGCCGCCTGGGCTGCAAGCGCGAAGCCCGAGCCGAGGGCGCCGTCGACCGGCGCACGTCGGCGCGCGGCGCTCTGCGCCGCTCCGGCGCGATGGCCTCTCCACGGGCCAGCGTCGCGACGAGGGCGGCGATCGTGCGCGTCCGGCCGGCGGCGGTCTTCATCCTGCCGGTCCGGAACGCCAGCGCGAACACGTTCGCCCTTCCCAGCGAGCGGAGCGTCCGGAGCGCACGAGGACTCGCCTCGAGGGCCGCGCGCACGTCCGCGGGGAGCGTCGCGAAGGTGATCTCGCGCATGGGCGCGTAGGCCGCGTCCCAGCGCCCGTCGGCCTTGGCGGCGTCGACCTCCCGCTGCCCATGCACGGTCATGCGGCCCGCGGCCGTCAGCCGCGCGACGTGCTCCCGGTTGATCTGGCTCCAGGTGCTCCTCGGCCGCCGGCGCGTGTAGCGCTGAAGGTACGAGCTCGCGTCGAGGCTCTTCCGGATGCCGTCGATCCAGCCCCAGCAGAGCGCGACGTCCAGGGCCTCGGCCGTGGTGACGGTGGCCACGCCCGATCCCTTCTTGAAGATGCGAGCCCAGAGCTCCGTCTCGCGAGCGTGGTTCGCCGCGAACCAGGTCTCGAACGCCTTCACGCTCTCGAAGGAGCGGATCTTCTTCGGGTCGGGAACGAGCGCTGCCACGGAGGTCCTCGGGAGCTGACGCGGCTGCAAGCGCCGGTGGGCACGGAGCATACCACCGGCGCCCGACCTTTCGCCGCGGTCCACCGTTCCGTCTCCGTGCCCCTCGAGGCCTCCTTCCAGCGGATCCTCATGCCGCCGGCTGGGAGCTCAGGAATGCGCGGATCCTGGTGAGCATCAACAGACGGGAGGTGTCGACCGCGCAGGTGATCCTCCTCAACGTCTCGCGCTCGACGTCGTCGACGGTCCTCGCGTCCGCGAAGTCGGTCACGAGGCCCGTCCAGCGGAGCGAGATGCTCCGGAGGCGCAGGTCGAGCTCGTCGCGCAGGGCGTGCTCGAGCTGCTCGAGCTGCTCGTCCACCGGACCGCCGCCGCGCACGTCCACGAGGCACTCGCCGAACGTCTGCGAGCCGCGCCCCGCGACGGGCGCCTGGAGGGCCGCGTGCACGGCCTGCTCGACCGCTTCGCTCAGGCCCTCCGGCGGCCGGCGCCGGTGCCAGAGGTGACTCAGGAACTCGACCTGGTAGTCGTTCACGAGCGCGGCACCGATGCTGTAGACGGCGTCGAGGCTGAGCTTGCTGTTCGCCGCGAGTGCATCGAGGAGCTTGCGCGCGTGGTCGTCGTTCCGGGAGGCGGTGTCGTCTCGCGCGGCGTCGGGAGACGGCGGCGAGGGCTGTGCCGCGCCGGGAGCTGCGCCGCCCTTCGTCGCGTCCGCGCTGGGTGTCGCGGCGACGTCCGCGCGTGGGGCCGCTCCCTCCGGTGACGGCGCCGTGCGGGTCGCCTGCTTGTACAGCCCCCGCATGTCGATGGCGCCTCGGAGCCCGAGCGCCTGGGCGTCGGTCATGTGGTTCCGGAGGTAGGTGGCGAGGATGGCCTGGTCGATCCAGTCGATGACGCGCTCCAGGGGATAGAGCGTGCGCAGCGTGAGCTCGCCTGGCTCCGTCGTCGAGAGGTGCTGGATGTCGCTGATGCCCACCTCGCCCAGTCGCTCCGCCGTCATGTCGTCGACGCCGTCGATCAGCTCGAGCGAGAGCGGCTCCGTCCCCGGGGCTGGTCGCTTGAAGACCTCTCGCGCCTTGCGGCGGAGGCTGGCCATCGCGAACGACGGGAAGGCGCCCACGGCGAAGTAGAGCAAGGACTTCGGCGGGCCGTCCTCGAGGAAGCCGAACAGCCCCGCGCCGCCGGCGAGGAAGCCGAGCACCAGGGCGATGAAGGTCCGCGCCGCCGACGTCAGGAGGAACTTGGCCGAGAGCGCGTGCGTGTTCACCCGGTGGATGAGCAGCGCGAGCAGGTAGGCGAACGCGCCGAAGCCCGCGAGCACCGTTCCGCGGATCCCGTCGATGCCGCTGAAGGCCGTGTCCTTCGAAGGGCTGGACCCCAATCCAAACACCGTCGTCTGGAAGGAGTGGTAGAGCGCCGCGACGACGAGGAACGGGATGGTCAAGACCAGCGCACCAGCGAGGAACTCTCTCAGCCGCGGCTGGCGCTCCTTCTCGACGTTCTCGTCGGGGACCGAGGTGAGGACGCTCCGCCCGCCGCGGAACCGATCATAGGCCCGCCGGTACGCGGCGTAGTCCTCCACGCTCTTCCTCCGAGACGCGTAGGTCCGTCGCGCGATGCACGCGTAGTAATACAGGGCCAGGGCGGCCGGGAAGAAGCTCAGGAGATAGAGTGCGTGGCCTGGGACCCAGCCCGCGAAGCCCACCACCGCCTTCGTGAGCGGGGTCCACACCAGATCGAACGGCCGAACGCCATCGTAGATCGACAGCAGCAGCACCACCACTGCAACCAGGAGCGCCGTCTCGCCCAGCCCGACGGACCTGAAACCCTGCCCGCTCGACGTGGCAGGTCGGACCTCGTCTGCCATACGAGCCTCCCTTCGTTTCGGGGCTACCCTTTGCCAGGGTATCGCCCCGAGAACACCCCGTATCCCGGGCGCTTGGGTCTTCCGTCGAGGACGCGTGCGCATGATGCTTCCGCATGTCGCCGGGCGGGCAGCAGCGCGCTCGTGAAGCGTGTCCGGGGGGGCATGAGGACTCGTCGTCGGGGCGAGGCTCCCAGCCCAACGTGCACCTGACCGCGAGGAGGCGTCCGCTCCATTGCATGCACGCGGTGGCCGACCGACGTTCGCCCCGGGGGTGGACGAGGGAGGATCAGTCATGAGGCTTCGCAGGCTGCCTCCGGCACCGGGCACCTCCGGAGTGCTCGCCGTCCTCGTCGCCGCAGTGGCGGGGATGGCGTGTGGAACCATCAAGCTCGTGGGGGACTACGACGAGCAGATCGACGCCGGAGTCACCGCCCTCCAGCGGAGCACCGAGACGTTCCTGGTGAAGATCGCCTCGGTCTCCGGAGCCAAGGTGGATGCGTACGAGAACAACAAGGGCTTCTACGGGGAGGCGAGGATCGCGATCAGCTCACTCCGCGTCCGAGCAGACGCGATCGAGCGCAACAGCCTGACGGTCAAGATGCTCGACCTGCTGCAGCGGAACCTCGACCGGTTCGAGCGGGACCACGCATCGCCGAAAGGCATCGACAAGCGAGAGCTCCCCACGTACCGAGGTGGATTCAACAGTCAGTTCACCGCCATCCTCACCTTCGAGCTGGCCAAGAAGCGCGGCGCGACGCCGGATGCGTCCCGCGCCGAGGCTGGAGCCACGCCCCCTCCCGAACCCCCTGAGCAGAGGTAGGAGACATGAGCCTGGACGTTCAGGACGTCGCATCCAAGATGATCGAGGCCGCGAAGGGCGTCGTGGGCGAGAAGTGGCCCGTCACGAGTGCGTACTTCGTGTCGGAGTCCAGGATGTTCGCGGAGCGCTTCGCGGCGATCGCGAGGATGCGCGCAGAGGGGGTCATCTCCGAGGAGCGCGCCAGGAGTCACGTCGCCTTCCAGAAGGATGCGTGGGAGACGGTCCTCGTGGCCGCGTACGGCCTGACCCAGCTGATGGTGGAGCAGGCGCTGAACGCCGCCCTGGACGCCGTCCGGGACGTGGTGAATGCGGCGGTGGGGTTCGCGCTGATCTGAGGTACGGCCCTGACGGGCGTTGCCCGGGCCGCGTGCCGGCGTGAGGTCAGGTCCGGGAGCGCCCGGACGGGCGCCGGAGGTGCACCATGCGGATCGGGATCCTCGGCTCGGGACACATCGGCGGTGCGGCGGCGAGGCTCTTCGCCGAAGCGGGGCACGAGGTCGCCCTGAGCCACTCTGGCTCTCCAGACACGCTGCGCGAGCAGGTGGCTGCGCTGGGCCCCAACGCCCGCGCGACCACGGTCCGCGACGCGGCCGCGTTCGGGGAGGTGGTGGTGCTGGCCATCCCGTGGCGCAGCCGCGCCGACCTGCCGGCGCAGCAGCTCCAGGGGAAGATCGTCATCGACGCCATGAACCACTATCGCCCGGACATGGGGCTCTACGACCTCGCCGGCTCGAGTTCCAGCGAGGAGGTGGCCAAGGTGCTCCCCGGCGCGCGGCTCGTGAAGGCCATGAACAGCCTGCCCGCGGACGACCTCCTGCACCGCGGCCGACCCGGCGTCCCCATGCACGAGCGGGTGGTGATGCCCCTCGCCGGCGACGACAGCGAGGCCAAGGCCGTCGTGGCACGGCTCATGGCCGAGCTCGGCTTTGCGCCCCTGGACACAGGGCTCCTGCGCACCGGCGGCGTGCTCCAGCAGCCTGGTGGCGGTCCGCTCTCCGGCAAGTCGCTCACGCTGGCGGAGGCGGAGGCCGCGCTCCAGCGAGCCGCCGTGGAGGGCGAAGCGGCGTCGCCGTAGCGCTCCCCGAAGACCTGAAGGCGAGGAGCCTCAGTCCAGGTGTCGAAAGCTGCTCCAGATCTCGCGCCAGGGCGCGGTTCGCGGACCGCATACCCAGACGCCCGCGCCCTGCTCCTCGGTGATCCCTGGAGGGAAGCCCAGGTCGATCGACGCGGCGCGCCGGCACCGGCCGAGCCACCGCTCGAAGTGTGTGCCCGCGTCGGACCGGCTCGTGACCAGGATCGTCGTGGTGCGGCGGTCGTCGGGTGGGCCCCAATCCCAGAAGGAGTTGTGGCCGGAGTAGACGGGCGGGAGCCCGGGCCCGCCGAGCAGCTCGAGGGCGCTGGCTTCGCCGTGGTTGCCGGCCACGATCGCAGCGTGTTCGCGCTCCGTGGACGTCAGCTGGTCTGACACAGCCTCGACCTGGTCCACGAACGAAGGCCACCCGTACGTGCTCACCGCTTCCGCGTTCACCCTGGCGAGGCCCGAGGTCGGGAAGCGCGAGGCAGGCACGACCGGCAGCGCGAACGAGACGATCAGCAGGCCGGACAGCACGGTGGCCCCGACGTAGGTCGCGGACTTGGCGAAGCGGATGGCACGCGCGCCCCCCTGGAGCCAGCGCGCGGCCGGCACGGAGCCCGCCGCGATGATCACCGGTACCAGGCCGCCGTTGTAGTAGCCCTTGCCCTTCGTGACGAAGATGACGGCCAGGCTGACCAGGTAGGCCCAGCCGATCGGCCGCCACGAGCTGGACTCCTTCGACCGCAGCAGCCACCACAGCCCGGCGAGGAAGATCGGGAAGAGGAACGGACCCGCCAGGAGAACCTGGAGGGGGATGAGGCTCGACCGGTTGTTCGCGCCCGAGCGCGCGGCGATGATCCGGGCCATCTCCAGCTGCGGCCAGCCATGAGCCGCCTGCCAGAGCAGGTTCGGCAGCCAGATCGCCAGGGCGACGGCGGCGCCCGCCCACAGCCATCTCGAGCGGAGCAGGTCGAGGCGCCGAGCGAGCAGCATGCCGGCGACGAGGCCGACCGCCAGATACACGAGCAGGTTCTTGTTCTCGAGCGTGATCCCGGCGACGAGACCGGCGAGGAGCCAGAGCCGTGGGTCGCCGCCGCGGAGGATCCGGACCAGGACCAGGAGGAGAGCCAGCCAGCCGAGGATGTCGAACGTCTGGGTGGAGGCGAGATGGGCCACGGCGATCCAGCCGGACACGGCCACGGTAAGGGCGGCCACGAGCTGGGCGAGTCTGCCACCGCCGAGCTCGCGGGCGATCACCGCGGACAGGAGGACGACCACGCCGTAGGCGAGCGTCGGAAGGACGCGGACCGCCATGGCCGAGACGCCGAGAAGCTGGACCTCGGCCGCCGCCAGGAGGGGAGTCAACGGCGGCTGGTCGACGTAGCCGAAGGCGGGGTGCCGGCCCGCGACGATGAAGTACATCTCATCGCGGTGCATCCCGTAGAGCCCGGAGAAGGCGAACATGACCGCGGTTCCGACGACGGCCACGAGCAGCGGCGCCCAGCTCGTGCGAAGGAACGCGGCGATGCGGGTGGGCATGGGGTTCCCCCAGGATGAGGCGCGACGGAGCGGATTATCGGCGATCTGCCCGGCCCGGAGCGCTCGCCGCTTCGACGGGCTCAGCACGACCGGGTGAGCGCCGCCGCCAGCCGCTCGAGGAGGCGGCCGCCGGGCGAGGGTAGCGCCTCCGCCGCGAGCGCGCGCCGGGCGGCCTCCTCCAGCTTCATGGGCGCTGGCAGCCCCGCCGCGTGCCAGTACCCGGGGCGCTGGGCCAGGAGATCGCTGCGGAGGCCCTCCACCAGCTCGCGCGCCAGCGCGGGCTCGGCGCGCGTCACGAGCCGGATCCAGTGCGAGGAGAGGTTCGGGGACACGAGCGGGACCTCCAGCAGGACTGGCCGCCGCCGCAGCACGGCGGCCACCCGCAGCAGGATCTCCTTGCCGGAGAGCGCCTCCGGCCCGGGCAGATCCCACCAGGCGCTGCCCTCGAGCGCGACCCGTACCGTCGCCACGAGCGCCGCGATCACGTCGTCGAGCGCCACCGGCTCGCTCCGGTTGCGGAGCCAGGCGGGGAGGATCATGGCCGGGAGCCGGGCGGCGAGGTCGCGGACGATCGTCCAGGAGGCGCTCCCCGCCCCGACGATCATGCCGGCGCGGAGCTCGAGGCAGGGGACGGGTCCGGCGCGGAGCGCCTCGCCGACGTCGAGGCGGGAGCGGAGATGGCGCGAAGGGGCGCTCGCGGGGGCGACGCCGCCCAGATACACGACGCGCTCTACTCCGGCGCGCGTCGCCTCGCGGGCAAAGACCTCGGCGGCGCGCACCTCGCGCTGCTCCCACCCCGGGCGGAGGTCGTCCAGCCCGTGGACCAGGTAGAAGGCGACGGTGCAGCCCTCGAGCGCCCGGGACAGCGACGCCGGATCGTGGACGTCGCCGCCCACCCACTCCCGGTCGGGATGGCGGGCGCGCGCCTCGGCTGGGCGCCGCGTCAGGCTGCGGACCTCCCACCCTGCGACGCGCAGCGGGGCATGGAGGTGCCGGCCCACGAACCCGGTGCCGCCGGTGAGGAGCGCCCGTCCCGCCATCGTCCCCCTGGTACAGCTCCCCTCGTGTCCCGCCGCCTGGACCCGCCGCTGGCCGTGGTCACCTGGGTGGCGGGCTTCGCCTGGGTGAGAGCGGAGGGTAACTGGGCGCCGCTCGCCGTGCTCGCGGCGCTCACACCTGCTGTCGGACCCGGATGCTGGTCGAAGTTTCTACGCCCCTCGCCCGATTCGGGTACCATCGGTCCATCTGAGCTGGGCGTCCACGCAGACCTGCACCCGTGACGCTCAGTGGAGGGGGACACCGATGATTCGCATCCGCCACGCCGCGCTCGGCGCCGTGATGACTGCGCTCTGCGCCTGCTCGTCCGAAAGGCCCGTCGAGACCTCGAGCCAGACCGCATCACCGGCGCCTGCGAGCGCCTCGCAGGCGCTCGTCGCCGCCGCAGCCGCCGAGGAGGACCTCCTGGCGCCGGTCACGGTGGCCTTGCCCTCCGGCGGCTCGTACGGGAACCAGGGCCAGCTCGTCTCCCTCACCTGCTCGGATGAGGCGAGCGGGTGCGCGGCCGCGTACTGGTCGCTCGACGGCTCGACCCCCGCCAACCCCTACGTTCGCCCCATCGAGATCTTCTCCTCCGCGGACCTCTGCTTCTACGCGGTCGACGCGGCGGGCAACGCCGAGGAGCCGCACTGCCAGCGCTACGACGTGAACACCGCGAACAGCGCCGTGCGCGACGCGACGCTGCTCGCTCCTGCGTGCCCGACCATCGGCAGCGCCTGCGACACCGGCCCGACGCTCGTCCTGGGCCGTGGGCCGGCCGGACCCGAGCCGGGCCGGCCGAACACGATCCTGTCGAGCTGCGCCGACGGGAGGTCGACGGGCTTCCACTCCCGCGAGTCCGTCGACGCGCTCCGGGTCTCGACCCTGGACGGCGGGCCGCTCGCCTCCGGCGCGCTGGTCCGGATCGAGACCACGGTCTGGGCGCGCTCGACCAAGAGTGACTTCCTCGACGTCTTCGTCTCCGCCAGCGCGGCCCAGCCCTCGTGGGAGCTCGCGGGAACCCTCCGGCCGAGCAAGACCGGAGCCCAGGTGCTGGCCCTCACGACCACGCTGCCCGCCGGGACCCTCCAGGCGGTGCGGGCCCAGTTCCGCGCCAACGCCGGCACCGGCCCCTGCGTGACCGGCTCCTACAACGACCGCGACGATCTCGTGTTCGCGACCGAGCCCGCAGCACCGGCCCCGGCGTCCCCCGCCGTCTCGCTGATCGCGCCCGCGGACGGCGCGAGCGTCTCCGGGGCCGTCGCGCTCGAGGCCGAAGCGAGCGCCTCGATCCAGCTGGCGCGGGTCGAGCTGTACGCCGGCGGCCAGCTCGTGGCGACGCTGCTCACCCCGCCCTGGTCGGCCACCTGGGACACCACGCTGCTCGCGCCGGGCTCGTACTCGCTGGAGGCCCTCGCCCACGATCTGGCCGGCCGGGTGGGCCGGAGCTCCCCCGTCGAGGTGACGGTGTTCGATCCGGTTCTCCCCACCGTCGCGCTGACGAGCCCTGCCGCCGGCACGCTCGTCCGCGGCTCGGTGACGCTCGCCGCCACTGCATCGGATCCGCACGGCATCTCTGCCGTCGAGTTCCGCGCCGGCGACGCGCTCGTCGGGACCGCGACGGCCGCGCCGTACGCGGTCGTGTGGGACAGCACTGCGATCCCGGACGGCGTCCTGGCCCTCACGGCCCGGGCCCTCGACGGCTTCGGCACGGCTGGCACCAGCGACCCCCGGTCGCTCACCGTGGACAACACGCCTCCCTCCGTCGGCCTGACCGCGCCTCTGTCCGGCGCGCGGGTGAGCGCCGCGACCTACGTCACGCTGAGCGCAGGCGCCGCCGACGCCTCCGGCATCTCCAGGGTCGAGCTCCTCGTGGACGGGGCGCTCTACTCGACACGCACCGCCGAGCCCTTCTCCACGAGCTGGTACTCCGGCAGCTCGCTCGGGACCCGCACCTTGACCGCGCGCGCGACCGACCGCGCCGGCAACGTGGCCACGAGCACGCCGGTCCTCGTCGAGGTGGTGGACGCCGTGCCGCCCACGGTCTGGATGAGCAGTCCGTCGTCGGGCGCGCGCCTGCACGGGTCCGTGACCGTCAGCGCGAGCCCCTACGACAGCTTCGGGATCGCTCGGGTCGAGTTCTACGCCGGCGCCGTCCTGCTCGGCACCGCGACCGCCTCGCCCTGGTCGATCTCGTGGGACACGTCGGGAAGCGCCGACGGCCCGGTGGTTCTCACGGCCCGCGCCTACGATCCCTCGGGGAACGCTGCGACGAGCGGCGCCGTCTCCGTGACGGTGGACAACACGCCTCCCGCGGTGGCGCTCGTCGCCCCGGTGGACGGCGCAACCGTGAGTGGCAGCGTCACCATGAGCGCGACCGCCTCGGATGGGCTCGGCGTCTCGAAGGTCGAGTTCTTCGTGGACGGTGTGCTCGCCGGGTCGTCCTACTACGCGCCTTACTCCACGAGGTGGTACAGCCGCGGGACTCCCCTCGGCACGCACGCGGTCGAGGTCCGGGCCACCGATCTCGCGGGCAACGTGACGGCCAGCCCGCCCGTCTCCGTCCAGCTCGTGGACGTCACCGCCCCGAGCGTGTCGCTGACCTCGCCGGCCTACGGCGCGAGCCTCCGCGGAACGGTGACGCTCGCCGCGAGTGCCTCGGACGACTACTCGGTCACGAGGGTCGAGTTCTACCGGGGCGGCCTCCTCGCAGGGACCGCGACCTCGGCCCCCTGGCAAGTCTCCTGGAGCACCATGTCGAGCCTCGGCGGCACCTACACGTTCACGGCCAAGGCCTACGACGGCTCGGGCAACGTGGCCACGAGCTCCTCGGTGTCGGCGCGCATCGACAACACGCCGCCCACGGTGAGCCTCACCGCCCCGGCGGACGGCGTCACCGTGCCGGCGCCGATCACCGTCAGCGCGACGGCGTCCGACACGAACGGCGTCCAGAAGGTCGAGTTCTACGCCGGGGAGCTGCTCATCGGCACCGACACCACGTCGCCATACTCCTTCAGCTGGGATCCCTCGGGCCTTGCGCCCGGGACGTACGTCCTCACCGCCCGGGCCTACGACCTCGCCGGTGGGACCACCACCTCGTCCGGCGTGACCGTGAAGGTCGGACCGGACACCACGCCGCCGAGCGTCTACGTGAACATGCCGAACCACTACCGGGTGCGCGGGGTCTACTCCCTGGCCGCGGTCGCGAGCGACGACGTGGGCGTGACGATGGTGAAGTACTTCCTCGACGGGAACGTCCTCCTCGGGTCGGCCACGACCTCCCCGTACACCCTGGCATGGGACACCGCGACCGCCGCCGACGGGAGCCACACGCTCACGGCGACCGCCTACGACGCGGCGGGGAACGAAGGCACGAGCTCGCCCCAGCTCGTCGTCATCCTCGACAACACGCCGCCCACCGTCACGATGCTCGCGCCCGCGAGCGGGGCGTACGTCCGGGAGAGCGTGGTCGCGATCCGGGTCGATGCGCAGGACGCCGGGGGCATGTCCAGGGTGGTCTTCTACGACGGTGACACCTCGATCGGCAGCGACACCACCGCGCCGTTCGAGCTGTTCTACCCCACCTCCACGCTCCCGGGCGGCCCTCACACCCTGAGCGCCAAGGCCCATGATCTCACCGGAAACGTCGCGAGCACGCCGCCGGTGACGATCACGCTTCGCAAGGATTCCCTTGCACAGTGGGACCCCAGGTACAAGGTCCCCACCTGCAACGGCCTGGGGGCGAGCTGCAATGCCTTCACCCCGGGCCGCGGAAGCAACGTGGGGCCTTCCCCCGGAGAGGCGCACTTCTCGAACACGCTGGGCACCTGCTTCGACGGGTACTACGGGACGTACCGGCAGGACGAGTCGATCGAGAGCCTCGGGATCTCCACCGCCGACGGCTTCGACTTCGCGCCTGGGAAGCGGGTCCGGATCGCAGCCCTCTTCTACTCCTGGAGCCTCTCCCCCACCTCGGACTTCGTGGACGTCTTCCACGCCGCCGACGCGGACGCGCCCGTCTGGAGCCTGGTGGGCACGATCACGCCGTCCGGGAGCTACTCCGACCAGAGCGCGTCCTTCGACTTCACCCTCCCGGAGGGCGGGGCGCGCCAGGCGATCCGCGCCAGCATCCGCCGCGGCGGCTCGGCCGTTCCCTGCCCGTACGGCGACTACAACGATCGCGACGACCTGGTCTTCGCGGTCGGCCCGGGCGGTCCCGACGTGGACCCGCCCAAGATCTTCATCACCTCACCGGTGGAGCAGCAGGCGGTGTTCGGCGATGCTCAGGTCGAGCTCTGGGCGTTCGACAACCGGGCGGTCGCGCGCGTGGACCTGCTCGTCGACGATCAGCCCGCCGGATCTTCCGCCGCGTTGCCCTTCACCATCTCCTTGCCGACCGCGGGTCTCGCGGACGGCGCGCACACCTTGACCGCGGTCGCGACCGACTCCTCCGGACTCCAGACCACCAGCCCGCCCGTGACGATCGTCGCGACAAACGGCGCGAACGCCGTGTACGGCGCAGGCGGCTTCACGGCTCCGGGCTGCGCGGCGGTGATGCCGATGTGCAACAGCGGGCTCCTGCTCGACGGCCGCGGACCGCTCGGGCCCGAGCCGAATGCACCGAACACGCTCGCCGGCTCCCGGTGCACGGACGCGACCTACGGCATGTACCATGGCCACGCGCAGGTGAACGCCCTCCGGGTCTCCACGCTGGACGGGGCTCCGCTCTCGGCCGGCAAGCTGGCCCAGGTGGACGTGACCTTCTTCCCGAACCTCGGGCTGAGCGGCGAGACGATCGACCTCTTCCTGACCACCACCCCACAGGCGCCCGTCTGGACCTACCTCGGGACGATCGGCGCGCGGGACGTGGCGAAGGAGGAGGTCCAGTCGCTCCAGTTCGTGCTGCCCGCCGCGCCCGTCCAGGCCCTCCGCGCCTCGTATCGCGGGACGACGCAGGTCACGACCTGCGATCCGGCCATCTCGTACGACGCGTACAGCACAGCGGAGGCGGACGACCTGACCTTCGCGGTCGGGCCCTGACGCCGGAGGGAGCGGCGTGCGGCGCGGGCGTGGGGGCACCACCCAACGCGTTTGCGGGCGGCGGGTACTAGCTCAGCGAACGCGACTGCGCCCGCGCTCGGCAGCTCGGGGACGAGTACCGGGTGCGCGTGCCGCGCTCGGTGCTCCGGTAACCCCGCGGACCTGGCGGGCGACCGCGCGGGCGCGTCCGTCCGCCAGACGGCAGAGGTGCGCGCTCGTTGACAGCGGCGCATCCCGAGTCAGCGCCGATCAGCGGTAGGTGATGAGGACGTCCTCGAGCTGTTCCGACAGGCTGTCGAGGAGCTCCGACCGGCGCGTGCGAGAACGAGCGTGGTTCGCCTCACCCGCCACCCACCCCGCGAGGCTGGCGAGGTCGGCGCGGCTCCCGTGCAGGGCGATGCCCTCCAAGTCGGGGACAGCGGTCGCGAGCACACGCTGCGAGCAGGGGAAGTCGAGCTTCTTCAGCAGCGCCAGCTCGGCTGCGGATACGACGATGGTGATCAGATCCTCTGGCTCGGTCGGCATCGTGTTCCTCAGACCCAGAGGATACGTGCGGCGTCCGACGCGACCGTCAGATCAGGAGGCGAGCCGCGGCGAAGCCCGCGCCGCTCTCCAGCGAGCCGGGAGCAGGTCCGACACCTCGCCGAGGTGGATACGCCGAGCGAGGCGCGGCAGCACGTCGGCCAAGTACTCCAGCGGATCCACGTAAGCGGGCTGGCAGGAGCCGAGCACGGGGTAGGCGATCGCTGCGCGCTCCCCGCCGGTGTCACTGTCTGCGAAGAAGAAGTTCTTCCGCGTCAGGACCGCGCGGACGTGGAGTCTCTCGACGACGCCGTTGTCGATGGGCACGACTCGTTCGCCGAGAAAGCGCCGCACTCGCTACTCCTGCGGGTAGGGACTCGTGAGATGGGGCGCCTCGAACACGTCGAGGAAGTCCTGCGCCCAGAGCGGGTGCTGCGTGAGGTTGTAGATCTTGAGCTCGTTGGATCTGTACGTCGGTCCGTCGGCCAGCGTCCGACTCGCACGCTTCATCGCGTATGAGAGCAGGCCATGGAGCCGGCGCGAGTGGGGGTGATTGATGTCGTCGCCCAAGACCGTGTGGAGGCCCAGGTAGGTTGACTCGTTCCCGACGAGGGACTCGATGAGGAAGCGACGCGCCAAGGAGTCGGACGGGGGGAACCTGTATCCGACGAAGACGACCGCCTGGGCCTTCCGCAGCTCTCGGCTGTCGTCTCCCGCGCAGTTCCGCGGTCCACCGCCCGATCCTGTTCGGTCTGATTCCCCAGCCCGCCGGCCGTGCTGGTGGCGCAGCGCGGTGATCGGCTGACCGGAAACTTCCCCAGCACCGCACTCCGGGTGACCCTGCGCGCCCGCGCCGGGCATGGGGTCCGGCCCGAGAAAGAAGATGGCCCGCCACCGTTAGCGCGGTGCGGGCCGTGGCTGGTGCAAGTTCGGCTCACGACCGGGCTCACCAGCGAGGAGTACGTTAAGCAGGAGGCGTGGCGCTCGGCAAGCTTGGAGCGCTGCCCGCTGCACTCCGAGGGCGGCTGCGGCTTCGTCCGGCACGGCACGTACCCCCGGCGCTGGCCGGCGGGTTGCCGGGTGGCGCGATGGTGGTGCCCGAAGGCGCGGATCAGCTTCAGCTTGCTGCCGGACTGCTTGGCGGCGCGGCTGACGGGAACCCTGACCGAGGCGGAAGCGGTGGTCGCCGCCGCCGAGCTCGTGACCCGCGAGGTCGCGAGCGAGGCGCTGCGGCCGGAGGTGGAGCTCCCGGGCGCGGTACGGTGGGTGCGGCGTCGCGTCCGGCTGGTCCACGCCGGCCTCGCCGCCGCGATCGGCCTCCTGCCCGGACTCCTCGCTGCTCGTGAGCCCACCGTCACCTCGATCCGCTCGGCCCTCGGGACCGAGGCGGCCCTGGTGTGCCTGCGCGAACTGGCCGCCGATCACCTGGGCGCGCTGCCCCCGCCGCTCGGTTTCGGTCCCCGGCCTGCGCGGCGGCGTCCACGCGCCACCGCTCTCCAACACGACCCGGGGCCGGACCCGCCGTCCGGGCCGCGGTAGCTCCTCGGCGCGCCCCGATCCAGGGGCGCTGCCAAGGAGACCGACCGTGAATGACGACGTGAAGAAGAAGTCCGACGAGGTCGCCCTGTTCCGCTTCGGGGTGATCGGGGACCTCGTGCACCTGCCGCCCGGGTCGAAGGGGCTCACCGGCAGGCTGCGCGAGAAGGCGGAGATCGACTACCGCATCCCGGGCTCGCCGCGCTCGCGAGTCGCGGCCGAGACGATCCGGGACTGGCTCAAGGCGTACCGCAAGGCCGGGCTCGACGGGCTGCGCCCCAAGGTGCGCGGCGACCACGGCCAGTCCCGCGCGCTTCCGCGGGAGGTGAGCGATCTCCTCGTCGCGATCAAGGACGAGAACGCCGAGCTCTCCGTCCAGCTCGTGATCAAGGAGGCGCTCGCCACCGGCAAGGTGCCCGAGAGCGTGGTCCTCGCCCCGAGCACGGTCCACCGCCTCCTCTCCCGCGCCGGGCTCATGAAGCGGCCGAAGGAGGCGCCCACTGGCAAGGACCACCGCCGCTTCGCCTTCGAGAAGGCGGGCGATCTCTGGATGAGCGACGTCATGCACGGACCTTCGGTCTTCACCGAGGGGCGAAAGCGCAAGACCTACCTCATCGCCTTCATCGACGACGCGACGCGGGTGGTCCCCTACACGGCGTTCACCCTCTCGGAGAACACCGCCGCGTACCTGCCGGTGCTCAAGGAGGCGGTGCTCCGCCGCGGCGCTCCGCGTCGGCTCTTCGTCGACAACGGCGCCGCCTTCCGCTCCCACCAGCTCGCGCTCGTCTGCGCGAAGCTGGGCGTGACGCTCATCCACGCCCGCGCCTACCACCCGGAGGCCAAGGGGAAGATGGAGCGCTGGTTTCGGACCGTCCGGATGCAGCTCCTCCCGCTGCTCCAGGCCGGCGACCTCGCGAGCCTCGACGCCCTGAACCGCAGGCTCTGGGCCTTCGTGGAGGGCGAGTACCACCGATCTCCGCACCGCGGCCTCGAGGGCGCGACCCCGCTCGACCGCTGGGCAGCGCTCGCCGACGAGGTCCGCTACCTGGGCGGGGACATCGACGATCTCTTTCTCCAGGAGGCGAAGCGCAAGGTCGCCCGCGACCGGACCGTGAGCCTCAACGGCGCCGTCTACGAGGTGGACGCCGCGCTCGTCGGTGAAGCCGTCACGCTCCGCTACGACCCCGCGAGGCCCGGCCGGCCGATGCAGGTGTGGGCCAAGGGGGAGCGGACCGGCGACGCGAAGCTCGTCGACGTCCACGCCAACTGCTTCGTGAAGCGCGACCAGCCCGCCGGCCTCCGCCTTGCGGACCTCGACGGAAAGGAGGACTGACCGTGTACCGCAAGCACTTCGGCCTCGCCCGCCATCCCTTCGAGAAGGGCCTCGCCCCGGAGGACCTCTTCGCCTCCGCCTCGGCGAAGGAGCTGGAGGCGCGGCTGCGTCACCTCCTCGATCTCCGCGGCATCGGCCTCGTCACCGGCGAGCCTGGCTCCGGCAAGACCACCATCTGCCGCAAGGTGGCCACCTCGCTCCACTCCGGCCTCTTCCGCGTCCTGTACGTCCCGCTCTCCACCGGCAACGTGACCGACATGTACAAGTCGATCGCCTGGGAGC
>JAEYOU010000369.1 GCA_023411405.1 Pseudomonadota bacterium
CCGCGGCCTGCTCGATCTGCGGGACGAGGCGCGGGACGAGCACGGCTGCGACGAGGGCGAGCGAAACGACCACGCCGGCACCCGCCGCAGCGACCGCGAGCCCCCGGCGCCACCCGCGGCGCTCGAGCGCCGCCACCGGCGTCTGCAGCGCGGCCGCGAGCACGAGGGCGACCAGCGCGAGGCGGACGAACGCGGCGCCCTTCCAGAGCACCAGCAGCCCGGCCGCGATCGCGAGCAGGGTGAACGCGACGCGGAGCGTGACCGAGGCCGGGGAGCGTACCTCCATCCCTCCACGGTGCGCATCGGCTCCGGGTGGAGGGCGCCTCGCCTGCCGGGTCCCCGTTCGGCGCGGCTCCCCTTCGCGGCCCCGGCCGGTCAGGGGGCCAGGGTCCGCGCGGATCCCGGGACGCCGCTCCGGCGGCGCGGGATCAGGCGCGCAGCACGGGGGTCACCCGCCGTTCGACGTGGACCGTCACGCGGTCGCGCCCTCCGCGCTTCGAGCGGTAGAGCGCCGCGTCGGCGCACGCGAGGAGGGCGTCCGTACTCTCCACCTCCGGGAACGAGGCGATCCCGACCGACGCGGTCACGCGGAGGTCCGCGGCGGCGACGTCCGGGCTCCCCGGGAACCGATGGACCGTCTCGCGCATCCTCCGCACGAAGCGGTCCGCGAGGGCGGCGGCGCCCGCCGCAGGGGTCCTGGGCAGCAGGATCGCGAACTCCTCGCCCCCGTAGCGGCAGCACAGGTCCACCTCGCGCGCGGTCGACTTGATCAGGTCGGCGGTCGTCTTGAGGACGACGTCGCCGAACGGGTGGCCGAAGGTGTCGTTCACGCGCTTGAAGTGGTCGAGGTCGAACATCATGAGCGAGAGGGGGTCCCTGTAGCGGAGGACGCGCGCGAACTCCTCCGGGAGCCGCTGCTGCAGGAAGCGCTTGTTGTAGAGGCCGGTGAGCCCGTCCGTGACCGAGAGGAGCTCGAGCTGCGTCTTCGCCGCGCGCAGCTCGTCCTGGAGGCACTTGATGCGGAGCATCGCCATCGCGCGCGCCTGGACCTCGGCGTCCGCGTACGGCTTGGCGAGGAAGTCGTCCGCGCCGATCCGGAGCCCCTTGACGCGCTGGTCGAGATCCGCCTTCACGGACAGGAGAATGACGGGGACGAACTCCTGCCCGGCGCTCGCCTTGAGGATCCGGAGCACCTGCACGCCGTCCATGTCCGGCAGGATCATGTCGAGCAGCACGAGGTCCGGCGCGCGGGCGCGCGCGACGCGGATGGCGGCGGCGCCGTCGCCCACGACCTCGACCTCGTGGCCGTCCTCGGCGAGCACGCTGCGGAGGTGCTCCGCCTGCGCGGGGGAGTCGTCCACGACGAGGATGCGGCCCTGGATTCGGCCTTCGGTGGTAGTCGGCATGGCTGCGCTCCCGGCACCGCCGTGTCGCCGTTCGGTCGCAAGGCACGCCGGGTGCGCAGGCGTTCAGCGGCAGCGTGGGCAGGTGAGAACTCGGGGAATCGTAGCCGTTCGAGCTGCCGCTCGCTGCCGGGAAAACATGGTGTGGGTCGCTGTGGCCTCGCCGGCGTCTTCCCGGAGCCCCGCCGAGGGGAGCGGGGCTCCGGGGTAGAGGGAGAGGGACGCGTCAGTTCGGGTTGCCGTTCGCCAGCTTGCGCGCGGCCACCTCGCTGTGCCCCGCGTGCTTGTCGGGTGGGTGGCCGCGGTGTTCGTCCGCGCCTCGACGCGGGCCTGGCGCGAAGTCAAGCGTGGCGACCCTCACGCATCGCGCGGGAGCACCGTGAGCACCCGGACCACGAACGCGTGCAGCTCGTTCATGTAGTTGCGGAGGAACTCCGCGAGCGACGGCTCCGTGACCTCGCCCTGCGGGGTGATGAGCCCGGGCTTGAACTGGATGTACGCCTCGACCGAGTTCATGAGCGGCGCGTTGCAGAACGCCAGCACGCCGCGCAGGCTCTGCTGCGCGAGGGCGGTGCCGATCGAGCCGGTCGAGGCGCCGATGATCGCCGCCGGCTTGCGGGTGAAGGAGTTCTTCCCCCACGGGCGGCTCGCCCAATCGATCGCGTTCTTGAGCCCGCCGGGGATCGAGCGGTTGTACTCCGGCGTCACGAAGAGCACCGCGTCGACGTCCGCGATCGCCTTCTTGAACGCGCGCGCGACCGGCGGGTAGTCGGCGTCGTAGTCGTAGCTGTAGAGCGGCAGATCCTTGAACGGGATCTCCGTCAGCTCCAGCTCCGGCGGCGCGAGCCGCACCAGCGCCGTCGCGAGCTGGCGGTTGATCGAGGCCTTCGCGAGGCTGCCGATCAGGTAGCCGACCTTGTACTTCGTCATGTGCACCCCCTGCACGCTCACCCGAGCCGCTCACGAGAAGATGAGGACGGGGGCACGCCGACGCCGACGCCGTGGGCCGCGGCGCTCGCTCGCCCGGCGAGCGAGTGTTGTCCAATTCATTACGCACGCATTCGGCCCCGCCTGGGGGAGCCTCTTCTCGCGACCTTTGGGCGATAAGGGGGCGGGAGGTGCACGACGTGTCTGCTGACGAGCCATTCTCTCGCGCGCCGAAGGCCTGGGTGGAGGCGACCGGTTCCGACGTCGCGCACGCCACGTCCTGGGGGCTCTTCGCGGCCGCGCTGGTGATCGCGGGGATCGTGGTCGGCAGCCGCGGCCTCAGGGACTTCGACGTCGCGCTCGTCTCGTACGCCGGCGCCACGGTGCTGGCCGTGTTCGGGGTCGGCTATCGCTACACCATGTGGCTCCGCCGGCCGCCCACCCGGCTGTATTGGTTCCGCGGCCTGCAGCTGTTCTTCCGTCCAACGGCGCTCGCAGGCAACGTGGCGCTGCTCGCGCGCCGCCTCGCGGTGAACGTCGTGGCGCAGCGGTTCATCCTCCGGCGATCGCGGCTCCGCTGGGCGGCCCACGGGCTCATCTTCTGGGGTTGCCTCCTCGCTGCGGCGGTGACGTTCCCGCTCTCGTTCGGCTGGGTTCGGTTCGAGACGCCGCCGGACACGCAGGACGTGTACCAGGCGTTCGTGTTCGGCCTGCCCGTCTTCCGGTTCCCGTGGGCCGGCGCGTTCGCGCCGCTCGTCTTCAACGTCCTCGACGTCGCGGCGTTCCTGGTCCTCGCGGGCATCGGCCTGGCGATGTTCCGCAGGGGGCGCGATCGCGGGGCGCTCGCGGTCCAGCAGCTCGCCAGCGATCTCGTGCCGGTGGTGATCCTCTTCGCCATCTCGGTGACGGGCCTGCTCCTCACCGTGTCCACGCACTGGGTCCAGGGCTTCCACTACGGGTTCCTCGCCCAGCTCCACGCGGTGACGGTGATCTTCGGCCTCGTCTACCTGCCGTTCGGCAAGTTCTTCCACATCTTCCAGCGCCCGGCGCAGCTCGGGATCGAGCTGTACAAGCACGCGGGCGCGAACGGGCCGCAGGCGCGCTGCAGCCGCTGCGGGGAGCCCTTCGGCTCGCAGATGCACGTCGAGGACCTCAAGGCGGTGCAGGCCGCGCTCGCGATCCGCTACGCGGCCGGCGGGGCGCACTACCAGGAGACGTGTCCGGCCTGCCGCCGCCGGATGGTGGCGGTGGCCCAGGACGGACTGTGGCGCGCGGCCGGACGGCCGCGCCCGGAGGGGATCTAGGATGGCGCGGCTCCCGGCGTCGGTCGCGGACCTCGTCGCGCGCTACGGCCCGCGCGCGCAGCGCGTGCCGGCGGGCGGGTGGAGCACCCGCGGCGACCCCGACCGGCTCGTGAAGACCCATTGCTGCTTCTGCGGGCAGCAGTGCGGGATCCAGCTCAAGGTGAAGGACGAGAAGGTGATCGGCTTCGAGCCGTGGGAGGAGTTCCCGTTCAACAAGGGGAAGCTCTGCCCGAAGGGCGTGAAGCGCTACCTCCAGGACGCGAGCCCCGATCGACTGCTCTCGCCGCTGGAGCGGGTCGAGGGCGAGGGGTTCCGCCCGCTGGCGTGGGACGCCGCGCTCGACCGGGTCGCGGCGGAGATCCGCAGGATCCAGGAGGCGCACGGGCCCGACGCGTTCGCCATCCTGACCGGCGCCTCCCTCACCAACGAGAAGGCCTACCTCATGGGAAAGTTCGCCCGGGTGGCCGTCCGGACGGCGAACATCGACTACAACGGGCGGCTCTGCATGGTCTCGGCCGCCGCCGCGTCGAAGAAGGTGTTCGGGATCGATCGGAGCGCGAACCCCTGGAGCGACATCCCGAGAGCGGAGGCCATCCTCGTCGCCGGTTCGAACGTGGCCGAGTGCTCGCCGATCACGACCGACTACCTGTGGCAGGCGCGCGAGAACGGGGCGAAGCTGATCGTGCTCGATCCACGCCTGACCCCGATCGCCCGGACCGTCGATCTCTTCATCCCGGTCCGCCCCGGCGGCGACATCGGCGTCTTCAACGCCATGCTGCACGTGATGATCGAGCGCGGCTGGATCGACCGCCGGTTCATCGCGGAGCACACGACGGGCTGGGACGCCGTGGCGGAGGCCGTCCGGGAGTACACGCCGGAGGTGGGCGGCCGCATCGCGGGGGTCCCGCCGGCGCTCATCGTGAAGGCCGCCGAGATCTGGGGGCCCGCCCGCACGAGCTTCCTCCTGCACGCGCGGGGGATCGAGCACCACTCGAAGGGCGTAGAGAACTGCCTGGCCGCCCTGAACCTGGTGGTCGCCACGGGGCGCATCGGCAGGGAGGGGTGCGGCTACGCGATGATCACCGGGCAGGGCAACGGCCAGGGCGCCCGGGAGCAAGGCCAGAAGTGCGACCAGCTCCCGGGCTCGCGCGACATCGAGAACCCGGAGCACCGCCGGTACGTCGCCGAGGTCTGGGGCGTGCCGGAGCCCTCGATCCCGCGCAAGGGCCTCTCGGCCGTGCCCCTCGTCGAGGCGATCCACGCCGGGAAGATCAAGGGCCTGCTCCTCATCTGCTTCAACCCGATGGTCTCGCTGCCGGACCAGCGGTTCGTGCAGGAGGCGCTGGAGCGGCTCGACCACTTCACGGTGATCGACTTCTTCCTCTCGGAGACCGCCCGGTTCGCGGACGTGGTCCTGCCGGGCTCGCTCATGGAGGAGGACGAGGGCACGACCACCAACGTCGAGGGCAGGGTGATCCACCACCGGCGCGCGGTCGCGCCGCCGGCGGGGGCGCGCGAGGACTGGCGCATCGTCTGCGAGCTCGCCCGCCGGCTCGGCGCGGGCGACAAGTTCGCCTACCGGGACACGCGCGAGATCTTCGAGGAGCTGCGGGTCGCCTCGCGCGGCGGGGTCTCCGACTACTCCGGGATCACCTGGGACCGGATCGACGCGGAGCACGGCGTGTTCTGGCCGTGCCCCGCGGTGGAGCATCCGGGCACGCCGCGGCTCTACGAGGGCGCCCGGTTCGGACACCCCGACGGCAAGGCGCACTTCCACCCGGTGCGGTGGCGGCCCGCCGCGGAGGAGCCCGACGAGGAGTACCCGATCATCCTCACCACCGGCCGCGTGGTCGCGCACTACCTGTCGGGCACGCAGACGCGGCGGATCGGCGGCCTCGTCGACCAGACGCCGGAGCCGTACTGCGAGATCCACCCGCGCCTCGCGGCGCGGCTCGGGATCGCGAAGGGCGACTTCGTGCGCGTGGAGAGCCGCCGAGGCGCCCTCGTGGTGCGGGCGCTCGTCACCACCACGATCCGGCCGGACACCGTGTTCGTGCCGTACCACTGGCCGCTCGCGCGCGCCGCCAACAACGCGACGATCCGGGCCATCGATCCGGTCTCGAACATCCCGGAGTTCAAGGTCTGCGCCGTCCGCGTCACGCGCGCCGAGCGGCCGGACGACGCCGTCGCCCGGCTCGCGCCGGAGGCCGGGGGCGTGCTGTGACGGGCGCGCTCGCGTTCTTCGTCGACCAGTCGCGCTGCATCGGCTGCCGGGCGTGCGTGCAGGCCTGTGAGGAGTGCGACACGCACCGCGGCCGCTCGATGATCCACCTCGAGGTGATCGAGCGTGAGGACAGCGTGCAGACCACGCCGCAGGTGTGCATGCACTGCAAGGATCCGATCTGCGCGCGGGTGTGCCCCGCCGACGCGATCAAGCAGACGCCCGACGGCGTCACCCAGAGCGCCCTCAAACCGCGGTGCATCGGCTGCTCGAACTGCGTGCTCGCCTGTCCGTTCGGCGTGCCCCGGTACTACGCGGAGCTCGATCAGATGATGAAGTGCGACTACTGCTACGACCGGACCAGCGTCGGGAAGCGCCCGATGTGCGCCACGGTGTGCCCGTCGCAGGCGCTCGCGTTCACGACGCTCGAGGAGATCGAGCGCACGCGCCGCGGCCACCCGGTCGCCCGGTTCACGTTCGGAGAAGAGACCGTCGAGACGAAGGTGTTCGTGATGGTGCCGGACGGCGCGCGCGAGGTCCGGCCTTCCCTCGTGCAGCTCGGGGGCGGCGCGCCGCGGCGCGAGGCCCCGCACCAGAGCTACGACGTGGCCGATCTCCTGGAGGGGGCATGAGCGACGGCTCCGACGACAAGACTCCGCGCTGGCGCCTCGACTTCCCCATCCGCTGGGACGACGACCACTACGTCACCCGGCGTGAGCTCGCCAAGTTCCTCACGCTCGGGTCGGCCGTGCTCGCGGGGGCCACCGGCGCGGTGGCGATCTGGGGCCACGCCCGCCGGGGCGGCCCGTATCCGAGGCAGCGCATCGCGCAGGCGGCGGCGATCCCGGCCGGCGGAACGCTCCTGTTCCGGTATCCGACCGAGGCCGATCCGTGCATCCTGCTGCGCCTCGCGGGCGGCACGCTCGTCGCCTACTCGCAGGTCTGCACGCACCTCTCCTGCGCGGTGGTCCGCGACCCCGGCGGCGGCGACGGCCTCTTCTGTCCCTGTCACCGCGGCGCGTTCGACGGGGCGGACGGGCGCCCGACCGCGGGTCCGCCCACGCGACGGCTCCCCCGCATCCTCCTCGAGGAGCAGGACGGCGCCGTCTTCGCGGTCGGGGTGGAGGTCTGAGATGGAGACGCGACCGCAGGGGCTCCCGCTCTTCACGGGGATCTGCTTCCTCATCGGCACGCTCGTGATCGTGCAGCTCTGGCTGCTCGCCGCGGCGCTCGAGGCGGCGCTGTCGGCCATGCCGCACGTCCTCGTGCCCGCGACGATCGCCTCCCTCGTCCTCCTCGCCGTGAACGCCGGCCTGCTGAAGTACGTGGTCGACTTCGACCGGCGGCTCCGGGACCAGGAGGGCGGCGGGGATGCGTGAGCCCGGGCGCGGAGGCATGGCCGTCCTCGCGCCGGACGTGACGCGCGGCCTCGTCCGGCGGCTCCGGTTGACGCACCTCCTCGGCCGCTTCGACGAGCGGATCGTGTGGGCGGCCTTCATGCTGGTGAACGGCTTCCTCACGATCGGGCTCCTGGGGGCGGTCGCCGCGCTGTCGGGGACCCCGTTCGTCTTCCCCTCGCTCGGGCCGACGGCGTTCCTGTTCTTCTTCAGCCCTTCGTCCCCCAGCGCGACGCCCCGGCACGCCATCCTCGGTCACGCGATCGGGATCGCCTGCGGCTACGGCTCGCTGGTGCTCTTCGGCCTGACCCAGGCCGGGCCGGCGACGGTGGTCGGCGTGACGCCCGCGCGCGTCCTCGCCGCGGCGCTCTCCTTCGCGGCGACGGGGGCGCTGATGGTGCTGCTCCGCGCGGCGCACCCGCCCGCGGGCGCCACGACGCTGCTCATCTCGCTGGGCGCGCTGACGCAGCCCGCGCACCTCGCCATCATCGAGGTCGCGGTCGCGGTGCTGGCGCTCCAGGCGATCGCCATCAACCGCCTCGCCGGCCTCGACTATCCGCTCTGGGCGCGCAGGCGGAGCGCGGACCCTGCGGCCGGCGTTCGCACGCACCCCGGGGGACGGCAGGCGACATGAACCGAGAGACCGGACCCATCTTCGCGCTCCTCGCAGACGATCACGCGCGCCTCGACGCGCTGCTCGGCCAGGCCGTCGGCGACGGCGCCGAGGTCGAGCTGGATGCGTTCGGAGCCTTCCGGGCAGGGCTCCTGCGCCACATCGCGCTGGAGGAGAAGCTGCTCATCCCGGCCGCGACCGCCGCCCGCGGCGGCGAGCCGCTCCCGTTCGCGCGCCGCCTGCGGGTGGACCACGGTGCGCTGGCGGCGCTGCTGGTGCCGACGCCCCTCGCCTCGACGGCAGGAGAGATCCGGAAGATCCTCGTGCCTCACAACGAGCTCGAGGAGGGCCCGGGCGGACTCTACGAGACGTGCGACGCGCTCCTCCCCGCGGCCGAGAAGGAGGCGCTCCTCACGCGCATGCGTGCGTACCCGCCCGTGCGCGTCGCGCGCTACCACGACGGCCCGCGCGTGTGCCGGACCGCGGAGGAGGCGCTCCGGATCTCGGGGCTCCAGACGGAGGCGCGCCAGCCGAAGCGCTGAGGCGAGAAGCACACGACCTTGGGAGCCAGCGCGCGCGTACCGCGCTCCACCTCGGACCTCGACGGCCGGGCTGGGACCTCATCGCATCGGCGCGGCCTACCGATGGCCCGCCGTGACGAGATCCTCGACCTGCCGGATCGCCTCGGCGTCCAGGGGCATGGTGAGCCCAGCGAGGAACAGGAGCGCCATCACGCCCAGGAGCAGGACGAACAGCACCCTCGCCCACCGCGACCGGAGGTGGGCCACCAGCGGCTTCCAGTTCATCGCCGTGTGCACCGCGCCGGCGATGATCATGACGATCCCGAAGGCGTTGTGGACGGGGTGCAGCCTGACCTGGAAGCCGAATCGGTGGACGACGAGCATCGCGAGGCCGGAGGTCGCCAGCGCGACGAACGCCAGGGCCAGGCTGATCGACGAGACGCGGCGGAGCGCAACGGAGACGGTCACGAGGCCTCCTTCGTTCGCCGCCACGATGCGGGTCGATCGTTGCAGCCCGACGCGTGCGTCGTGAAGAAGCGTGAACCCGGAACGAAAGAAGCCCCGACCCTGGAAGTGCAGCCAGGATCGGGGGTTCGGGAGCGGCCCACTTCGGCGTCGTATAAGCCACCTCCGCGCGCACGGGAGAACCGTATCACTGCCGTCTGACCAGAACAGCAAACTCATCCGATGCCGGATCGTAGGCGTCGCCCGCTACGTTGCCGAGGAACTCCTCGACCAAGAGACCGCGACTCTCGATCTCTGCCCTCAGCGTCTCGCGATCGAAGTACTGGAGCCAGTTGAAGACGACCCGCGTGCGCGTCGGTTCGACAATCGTGTACTTGTCCAGCGTCACGCGCTCAGGCTCGTACTTGAAGGTGTTCTGAAAGCCGAAGTACGGCTCGGAAGACCAGAACCCGTCCAGCAAGCGAAACGCGTAGGTCGCGCTCTCCTGCCGAGTGGCGAAGGCGTTCAGCGAGTAGACGTCCAGCAACAGCGCGCCGCCCGTCCGAAGATGCGTTCGGAACTTCTCGAGCATGGCGTGTCGCTGCGTCGGACTGAGCGCGCAGTAGTCGCACATGATCATAATGATCAGGTCGAAGCGTTTCTCGGACTCAAATTCCAGGTAGTTGGCGTTCACGTGATCGATGGACAACCCCTGGCGGATCGACGTCTCCTTCGCGTGTTCGATCGAACGGGGAGAGAAGTCGATGCCTGTAACCGAAGCTCCCGCGGCGGCGAGACGCGTTGTGTACAGTCCGGGTCCGCAGCCGAAGTCAGCAACGGCTCTGCCTTCACGGAGAGCGAAGCGGGACATCATCCATGCCACGGAGCGATCGATGAACGCCGTCTTCCTTGAAGCGACATCGGTTGATCCGTTCAGGTGGAACTGAAGCATCCTGGATGACGTGTGCTCCTCGGTCCATAGGTCGGCTGCCGAGTAGTGCTCGAAGCAAGCGGGGCGCGCGTTGACCTCCTGAAGCTCCCGATACACCGATACGTTCCTTTCAAAACACGCTTTGCCCGAGAGTCGTCTCGTGTCCCGGGGATGGGCCTGCGCGCTGGGAGGATTTTCCCCAACCGGCCGTGTCCGCACTACGCCCACGGCAGGCTGTGCCCTCCCGGGGGTTGGCGCTCATCAAGAACCGCGGGGAAGATGGTCGACCAGTCGGCGATGTTTGCCGCGATGTTTGCCGCGCCGGGTGGCGGGCGCAGGCCGGAGACCACGAACGCCGTCGCGATCATCCAGTGGCGAGCCAGTCGTGCGGCGCCGGCGGGAACAGGTAGCTCTGCCCAGGGGAGTAAGGCCGGTAGGTCTTCATCTCGGCGGGAGGGATCACACCCGTCCGACGATGTCCATGGGACGGGTCGCGAGCGAAGCGGAGGCCGCGACGAGGG
>JAEYOU010000430.1 GCA_023411405.1 Pseudomonadota bacterium
GTCCTCGGCCGGGGCGGCGCCGGCAGGAGCGGCGGCGTGCGCCGGAGGCGCGCGATCGGCGGCCGCGGCCGCGGTCGCCGCGAGGACGAGCCCGAGCGCGGTGACGAGACGCCGGTTCACGGCGACCTCCCCGGAGGCGGGGACGGGATGCGGATGCAGAACTCCGTCACGGCCCAGGGCAGCCGGCTCGGATCGGCGGGATCGACGAGGACCACCTCCCCGCCGAAGCGGGCCATGAGCTGGCGCGAGAGGTGGAGGCCGAGGCCGCTCCCGCGCTCCGGCGGCTTGGTGCTGAACCGCGGCTCGAAGAGGCGCGCCCGGACCGCCTCGGGGATGCCGGACCCCTCGTCCGAGACGCGGACCTGCACCGGCGCGCCGGGGCCGGCGGCGAGGACCCGGACCGCGACCCGCGCGTCGCGACCCGCGCCCTCGATCGCGTCGAGGGCGTTGCCGAGGATGTTGGTGGCCGCGTGGACCACCGCGGCGGCCGAGCCGAAGCCCCGCGCCGGGCGCTCCGCCTGGGCGAGCGCGAACCGGCGGGAGAGCGGGCGGATCCGGTGCGCGAGGAGCTGCACCGCCCGGGCGACCACCGGGCCGACGTCGAACGGGATCTCGCTCGCCTCGCCCGCGTGGAAGAGGGCGTCGTACTCGCTCATCACCTCCGCGAGGCGGACCACCTGCTGGCGCAGGAGCTGCCACTCCTCGCGGCCGGTGAGGAGCGACCCCATCGCGCGCTCGAGGAGCGCGGCGGCGGCGTCCACGCCGGTGAGCGGCTGCTTGAGCTCGTGCAGGAGCGCGGGGGCGAGGAGCTCGGCGGTGACGGTGGACGGGGGCTGCGCCGCCGCCCCCACCCCGTTCGAACCGTTCCTGTGCTGGCTCACGAGGTCCTCCTCACGCGAGGTGCGCCGCGGTCGCAGCGGGCAAGAGCACCGTCACGGCCGCGCCGACGCCCTCGGCGCTGTCGACCACGATGCGGCCGTGGTGGGCCTCGACGATGCTGTGCGAGACCGAGAGGCCGAGCCCGATCCGCTCCGGGTCGTCCTTGGTGGTGAAGAAGGGGTCGAAGATCCGCTCGCGGATCGTGGCGGGGATGCCCTTTCCGGTGTCCGCGATCCGGAGCCGGAGGGCTTCTCCGGCGATCGAGTTCACGGTGACCTCGAGCGCGCCGCCGGCGGGCATGGCGTTGATCGCGTTGTCGAGCAGGTGCGCCACGACCTGCTGGATCTGGACCGGGTCCCCCTGCGCGTCCGGGAGCGGGTCGTCGAACTGCGCCGTGACCCGGATGCCCGCCGCGCGGAACCTCCCCTCGTAGAGCGAGAGCGCGTCCTGCACCGGGCGGCGGAGCGGGAAGGGCTGGCCGTGGATCGCCCGCTCCTGGTCGGCGAAGCTCCGGAGCTCCTCCACGACGCGGGTCACCCGGCTGGCCTGCTCCTGCGCGGCGAGGATCATCTCGGCCGCAGGACCGTCGGCGGGGAGCTGCTTCCGGAGGATCGCGAGGTAGCCGACGATGGCGGTCATCGGGTTGTTGAGCTCGTGCGCGAGGCCCGCCCCGAGCGAGCCGAGAGCGGCGAGCCGCCGGGTGCGGAGGATCTGATCCTCCGCGGCCTTGAGCTCGGCGGTCCGCTCGTCCACGCGGCGCTGGAGCTCGCGGTTCCAGCCGTGGATCTCCTCGTCGCGGCGCCGGATCTCCGCCGCCATCCGGCGGAAGGCGCGCGCCAGATCGGCGAGCTCGTCGCCCCCCGGCTTCGGCTCCGGCAGCTCGTCGTACCGGCCCTCCGCGAGCGCGGCGGCGGCGCCGGAGAGCCCCGCCACCGGCCTCGTCACCGTCCGTGCGAGGACCAACCCGATCGCCGCGGCGACCGCGACCGCGCCCAGGGCGGCCCAGAGCGTGTACGTCCGCAAGGCCTCGGCCGCCCGGAACGCGACCGACATCGGCTGGGCGACGACGGCCCCCCACCGCAGCTTCGGCGCGGGCGCGAAGGCGGCGAGCCAGCGGTCTCCGTCGGCCCGCACGAGGAGCCGCGACCAGGCCTGATCCTTCTCGAACCCGACCTCGCTCAGGTACCGCTCGTCGTCCGTGAGCGCGCCCGCGGCCCCGGCGATCGGCGCGCCCTCCGGGCCGACGAGGTAGGCGAGCGTGCCCGCCGCGGCGAGCTCGGCGAGCCGCGCGTCGACCTCGCGGAGCGAGATCTCCGCGGCGAGCGTGCGGTGCGTCCCGATGCGCAGCGCGACCGCGAGCTTGAGCGGGCCGTCGCGGCGGTACGGGGCGGAGAGCGCGGTCGCACCGGCCGCGGCCGGCGCGCGCGGCAGGTGGGCGACGAAGAGGTCCAGGTCGGCCGGGGTGATCGCCTCCCGCCCCGCCTCGCCGTCCGCGGCCCGGTCCACGAACACCGGGCCGGCGACGGGCGCGCTCTCGTCGTTCACCACCGCGAGGATGGAGACGAAGGGGAGCTGCCGGTACGGCAGGGAGAGGACCGCGGAGAGCTCGCCCAGGCTGTAGTCGTCGAAGAGGATGGGCGCGACCGCGAGGCGGAGCCGCTCCACGGAGTTTGCGACGAACCGATCCGTGTAGAGCGCCAGATCCCCCGCCGCCTGCGTCTGCATCCGGCCCACCGTCCGCTGCAGCTCGTCCCGGCTCACGGTCCAGGACGCGACGCCGAGGAGCGCCACCGGCAGCACGCCGACGGCGAGCAGGACGAGGCCGATCTTGACGCGAAAGCGCATGCGCGGACGCGATCTCCAGGCCCGCCCGGACGCGAGGTCCGAGCTTCGGACGCGACGGTCCCCGGGCGGGAAAAGCTGTTGTCGGTCGCTGTGAACGCCAAGGGTTACAGGTGGGCGCGCCCGCGCACAAGCTCTGGATGGCCGCGAAACGACTGGGGCCCCCCTTTGATGCCAGGGTGCGGCAGGAGGCCCGCGCGGATCGGCGAGCCGCCGTCGGCGGGACACGGTAAGGTGCCGCCACCGTCACATCCGGAGGCCGTACCCGATGACTCTGCTCCAGAGGCTGATGCCGAAGTCCGACGACTTCTTTTCGGATTTCGAGGCGCAGGCCGACGCCGTGGTCGAGGGGACCAAGGCGCTGAAGGACCTCCTCGACGACTTCACCCGCGTCCCCGAGAAGGTGGCCGCCCTCAAGGAGATCGAGCACCGCGCCGACGACATCACCCACCGGGCCTTCGCCCGGCTCCACACGCAGTTCATCACCCCGTTCGACCGGGCGGAGATCCACCGGCTGCTCTCCCGGATCGACGACGTCGTGGACCTCGCCGACGCGGCCGCGGAGCGCATCGCCCTCTACGACATCGACCAGGTGATGCCCGAGGCGCGCGATCTCGCGGCGGTGCTCGTCGCGCAGGCCGAGAAGATGGCCGAGGTGGTGCGCGGGCTCCGGACGTTCCGCAAGAACCCGGAGAACGTGCTCGCCGGCTGCCGGGAGATCAACTCCCTCGAGAACCAGGCGGACACGCTCACCCGCCGCACCATGGCGAAGCTCTTCAAGCGCGGCAACGACCCGCTGGAAGTGGTGAAGTGGAAGGAGATCATCGACCTCATCGAGAGCGCCACCGACCGCGCCGAGGACGTCGCCAACGTGGTCGAGGGCGTGGTCCTCGAGCACGCCTGAGGCACCTGCGCCGCCATGCTCCTCACCGTCGTCATCGCGCTCGTCCTCACCGCGCTCCTCTTCGACTTCATCAACGGGTTCCACGACGCGGCCAACTCGATCGCGACCGTGGTCTCGACCCGGGTCCTGTCCCCGCTCGCGGCGGTGGGCTGGGCCGCCTTCTTCAACTTCATCTCGGCGATGCCCGTGCTCTGGGGCGCCGAGCTGAAGGTCGCCGCCACGATGGGGAAGGGCATCGTCCACTTCGAGCTGCTGAAGGCGAACGGCGAGACGTTCGTCCTGATGTTCATCTTCGCCGCGCTCATCGGGGCGATCGTCTGGAACCTGCTCACCTGGTGGTGGGGGCTCCCGTCGTCGTCCTCGCACGCCCTCGCGGGCGGCATGGTCGGCGCGTGCCTCGTCGCGCTCGGGAGCAAGGGCCTCATCGCCAGCGGCATCCTGAAGATCGTCGCCTTCATCGCCCTCTCGCCCCTCATCGGGGTCTTCCTCGGCTCGATGATGATGGTCGGCACCACCTGGATCGTCCGGAGGAACACGCCCGCCAAGGTGGACCGCTGGTTCCGGCGACTCCAGCTCGTGTCCGCCGCGATCTTCAGCTACAGCCACGGCACCAACGACGCGCAGAAGGTCATGGGCATCATCAGCCTGATCCTGTTCGGCACGATCTGGATCGGGCAGCCCTTCCACGTGCCGTTCTGGGTCGTGCTGGCGTGCCACGGCGCCATCGGCCTCGGCACCCTGTTCGGCGGCTGGCGGATCGTGCGGACGATGGGGCACAACCTCACGAAGCTCCAGCCCATCGGCGGCTTCTGCGCCGAGACCGGGGGCGGCGTGACCATCCTCGCCCTCGCCGCCGCGGGCATCCCGGTCTCGACCACCCACACCATCACCGGCGCCATCGTCGGCGTCGGCTCGACGCGCGGCACCCGCGCGGTCCGGTGGGGCGTCGCCGGCCGGATCCTCTGGGCCTGGGTGCTCACGATCCCCGCCTCGGCCATCGTCGCCGCCGGCGTGTACGAGCTCACGTACCTCGTCGTCGTGCGCTGGCTCGGGCTCTGACGCTGATCACCGCCTCCGGGGCTCCCGGCGTCCGACCGCAACCCGGGAGCTCCTCGCGTGTTCCACCTGGGTGAATGGGACCGGATCCCGACGCGGCCCTGATGGTGGCGTTCCAGCAGGGCGACGAGGGGGCCTTCCGGACCCTCTACGAGAGGCACGCGCCCGCGATGCTCCGGTTCTGCCACCACCTCGTCCGGAACGCCGCCCGCGCCGAGGAGCTCGCGCAGGACGTGTTCCTGAACGTCTACCGCGCCCGCGCGCGGTACCGGCCGGCGGCCCGGTTCCAGACCTTCCTCTATCGCGTCGCGTCGAACCATTGCCTGAACGAGGTCCGGCGCGGCGGGCGTGACGGCCCCGGCGCGCGCGCGGCCGCGGACGGCGCGCCCGGCGGGCTCGACGCCCTCCCCTCCGGCGA
>JAEYOU010000457.1 GCA_023411405.1 Pseudomonadota bacterium
GACGGGACGTGCTGGGAGGCGCCGCTGGGCGCGCCGGCGGGCCACTTCGGCGCGCCGGGGATGCGGAGGGTTCGATGAAGGCGGTCGTCTTCGACGGGAAGGGCGGGCCGGAGATCATCCACGTGAGGGAGCTGCCCGATCCGGCGCCGGCGCGCGGCGAGGTGCTGGTGCGGGTGCGGGCGGCGGCGCTCAACCGCGCCGACCTCCTCCAGCGGCGCGGGCTCTACCCGCCGCCGGCGGGGCTCCGCGCCGACGTCCCGGGGCTCGAGCTCGCGGGCGAGGTGGCCGCGGTGGGCGAGGGCGTCACCGCCTGGCGCGCCGGCGACCGGGTGATGGCCATCGCCGCAGGCGAGGCGCAGGCCGAGCTGTGCGTCGTGCACGAGCGGATGCTCCTCCCCATCCCGGCGGGCCTCTCCTTCGCCGACGCCGCCGCGCTCCCCGAGGCGGGCGTCACCGCCCACGACGCGCTCTTCACGCTGGGTGGGCTCCGGCCGGGGATGCCGGTGCTCGTGCACGCGGTCGGCTCGGGCGTCGCGACGATGGCGCTCCAGCTCGCCCGCGCCGCGGGCGCGGCCGTGATCGGCACCTCGCGGACCGCCGCGAAGCTCGAGCGGGCCCGGGCGCTCGGCCTCGATCACGGGATCCTCGTGCAGGGCGACCCGCCCCGGTTCGCGGAGGAGGTCCGGGCGCGGACCGGCGGCGCGGGCACGCCGCTCGTCCTCGAGTTCGTCGGGGCGCCGTACCTCGCCGAGGACCTCGCCGCGCTCGCGACCGGCGGGCGCGTCGTCGTCATCGGGACCATGGGCGGGGCGAAGGCGCAGGTCGATCTGGGCCTCGCGCTCCGGGCCCGCGCGACGGTCGTGGGCACGGTGCTCCGGCCGCGGCCGCTCGAGGAGAAGATCGCCGCGAGTCGGGCGTTCGCCCGAGACGTCCTGCCGCTCGTCGAGGCGGGGAGGGTGAAGCCGGTCGTGGACGCCGTCGTGCCGCTCGCGCAGGTGCGCGAGGCGCACGAGCGGATGGAGCGGAACGAGACCTTCGGGAAGCTGGTCCTCGCGGTCGGGTGAGCTCACCCACCCCCCCCCGGGGCCGCCGCGGAGTTGCCCCGGGCGACGCGCGGCGCCATGCTCCCCCGGTGCGACCCATGCGCGCTGGCCTCCTGTCGCTCCTCTCGCTGCTCGCCGCCTGCGGTGGGGGCGGGGGCTCGGAACGTCTGACGCTCCCCCGGCTCGAGTGGACGTGGGTGGAGGTGCCGGGCGCCGTCTGCGGCGACGGCAGCCAGACCGGGATCGCGGTCAACCCCGGCCCGGAGGGCTCGACCGACGTCCTCGTCTTCCTCGACGGCGGGGGGGCGTGCTGGGACGGGTTCACGTGCAACACGCTCGGGACCGCGTCGCCCGGCCCGTTCGGCGCCGCGGAGTTCCAGGGAGCGCTCGACGCGGGGCGGGCCGAGGGCACGATCCTGGACCGGACCGTGGAGAGCTCGCCGTTCGGCGCCGCGACGCTCGTCTTCGTCCCGTACTGCACCGGCGACGTCCACTGGGGCGACAGTGACGCGGACTACGGGTGGCAGCACGAGGGCAAGACGAACCTGGAGCGCGACGTCGATTGGCTCGCCGAACACCTCCCGGCGCCCGAGAGGCTCGTCGTGAGCGGGTCGAGCGCGGGCGGCTTCGGGACCCTCCTCGCGCACGACCTCGCGCGCACCCGCTGGCCGGAGGCGAAGGGCTACCTCATCGACGACTCCGGTCCGCCGCTCATCGAGGGCGACGTCCCTATCGCGCTGCGAGCGGCGTGGTACGTGGCCTGGAGACTCGACCGGACGCTCACGCCGTTCTGCGCGGAGTGCACGGACGACCTCTCCCAGGCGATCGTGGCGCTCACGGAGAAGTATCCCGACGACCGCTTCGCGCTCGTCTCCACGCGGCAGGACGCGGTGATCCGTTCGTTCTTCGGGCTCGGAGTGAGTCCGGTTCCCGCGGAGACGTTCGAGGGCGACCTGCTCGAGCTCGTCGACCAGCGGATCGCCCCTCTCGCGAACGCCCGCGCCTTCCTCGTCCCCGGGGACGGCCACGCGCTCCTCGAGGACTTCGACGGCTGGGAGGCCGACGGTACGAGGCTCCCGGAGTGGATCGGCCACATGGTCAACGACGACCCGGGCTGGAGCACGCTGGGCCGTGGCGAGCAGGAGCTGACGGCAGCCCCGCTCCGGTGACGCCCGCACGCCCGGGGCGTGGGCGCAGCAGGGCCGCGGCCCCAAGCTTCGCTGGGCGCCCGCGGTCGGGCGCCGAGCGACGATGCGCCTCCTCTACCTCCACTACGGGCCGCAATCGGGCGTGACGGAGGCCATCACCGGGGCGCTCTCCGCGGCCGGCGCGGACGTCGTCGCGTACAACCCGGTCGAGCGGTTCCTGTACCAGCTCCGCCCGGGGAGCCGGATCCCGAACGTCCGGCCGGCGGTCGTCCGCGCCGTGCTCGAGGCGGTGCGCCTCCACGGTCCGCACTGGAAGTCCTACTACCTGCACACCCCGTACGCGTTCGACCTCGTCTCGCGCGACGCCGCCCACGCGGTCCGGCGGGCCGCGCCCGATCGCGTGATCCAGGCGGGGGTCCTCTTCGGGCCGGGCCCCTACCCGCGCGTCCCGTACCACCTGTACCTCGACCACACCCGCGCCATCGCCGAGCGGTATCCGCGTGCGCCGGGGCTGCCGCCGGCGATCCCCTACCAGGCCGAGTGGCGGGCGCGCGAGCGGGCGGTCTACCGGAACGCCGAGGGCATCTTCACGATGAGCGCGTTCGTGAAGGGCTCGCTCCGCGACGACTACGGCGTGGACCCTGCGCGCGTGCACGTCGTGGGCGCCGGGCCCAACGTCGTCCCCGCGGGGAGCGCGCCGGCGGGGCGGGCCCGGGAGCCGCTCGTGCTCTTCGTGGGCAAGCAGTTCGTCCCGAAGGGCGGGCCGGAGCTCCTCGACGCCTTCGCGCTCGTCCGGCGCGAGCACCCGCGCGCGCGCCTCGCGATCGTGTCGGCGAGCTGCCCATCGCCCGCGCCGCCCGGCGTCGACTTCCACGGCCTGCTCGGGCGGGAGCGGCTCCGGGAGCTGTTCGCGGCGGCGACGGTCTTCGCCCTCCCGACGCTCCGCGAGGCGTTCGGGCTCTCGCTCCTCGAGGCAATGGCGTTCGGCCTGCCGGTCGTGGCGAGCCGGATCGAGGCGATCCCGGAGATCGTGTCGGACGGCGAGACCGGCCTCCTCGTCCCGCCGCGCGACGCGCCCGCGCTCGCCGCGGCGATCGGGGAGCTGCTCCGGGAGCCCGCCCGCGCGCGGGCGATGGGCGCGGCGGGCCGCCAGCGGCTCCAGGCCCACTACGGCTGGGGCCGGGCGGCGGGGGAGATGGTCGGGGTCCTGTGGCCCGCGCGGGCGCAGGCGCCGGCGCGGGGGCGGTCGGCGGGGTGAGGGGGAGGCTCCAGGCTTCGGGCTGCAGGCCTCGGGAGAGCCCTCCGCGCTGCTCCCGCAGCCCGGAGCCTGGAGCCCTCGGGGGGAAGACGGACTTGTCTAGCTCGATCCTCGGCCGAGCCCGGCCGCTGATGCTGGCCCGGCTGGCGGGCGCGGCGCTCACCTTCGCGGTGCCGCTCGTCCTCGCGCGCGTGCTCCTCCCTGCGTCCTACGGCACGTTCAAGCAGGGCTGGCTCCTCTCGCAGACGCTCCAGCTCGTCCTGCCGCTCGGGCTCACCCAGAGCCTCTACTACTTCGTGCCGCGCGACCCGGCCGGCCGGGACCGCTACGTCGCCCAGACGCTCTGGGCCATGATCGCCCTGGGCGCGCTCTCGGCGGCGCTCGTCCTCGGCGGCGCGCCGCTCGTCGTGGAGCGGTTCGACAACCCCGAGCTCGGCCGGAACCTCCCCTGGATCGCCGCGTTCACCGCCTTCGGGCTCGCCGGCTCCGCGCTCGACGTCGCCTGGAACGCGAGCGGCCGGATCGGGGCGGCCGCGCTCGCGCGGGTCGTGACGGAGGCGGGGCGCGGCGCGTTCATGGTGGCCGGGGCCTGGCTCACCGGCTCGGTCGCGGGCGTGTTCGCCGGCATCGCGGCGGCGACCTTCCTGCGGGCGGTGGTCTGCGCCGCCGTGCTCTTCCGGCGGCACGGGTTCCGGTTCGACCTCGCCGGCCTGCGCCGCCAGGCCGCCTACGCGGTGCCGTTCGGCCTCGCCTTCCTGCTCATCGTCCCGCAGCAGCAGTACCACCAGTACGCGGTCGCCGCCGTGGTGAGCGCGGGCGCATTCGCCGTCTACAGCGTCGGGACGTTCCAGCTCCCGCTCGTGGACGTGCTCTACACGCCGGTCTCCGAGCTCCTCCAGATCGGGCTCGCCGAGGCCGAGGGCCAGGGGCGCCCGCCGCGCGCCGGCCTCCAGCTCTTCCACGAGGCGGTGCTCCAGCTCTCGTTCGCGTTCGTCCCCCTCACCGGGCTGCTGCTCGTCGCCGGGCCCGACCTCGTCGTGCTCCTCTTCTCGGAGCGGTACGCCGCGGCCGGCCCGTTCTTCCGCGTGGCGGTCGTCTCCGTCGCGCTCGCGGCGCTGCCGCTCGACGGCGTCATGCGGGCCCGCGCGCAGAACCGGTTCATGCTCCTCCTCTCCGCCGCGAAGCTCGCCCTCACCCTGGTCCTCGTGACGGCGGGGCTCCGCCTCATGGGCGAGCTGGGCGCGCTCGCGGGGTGGGTCGTCGTGGAGGCGCTCGCGCGCGCGGCGATGCTCGTCCGGACCGCGCGCATCTTCGAGGTCCCGCTCCGGCGCGTGCTCCCGGCCCGCGCCCTGCTCCGGCAGCTCGGCGCCACCGCCGTCGCGGCGCCGGCGGCGTGGCTCGTCCTCGGCGCCGTGCCCGGCC
>JAEYOU010000493.1 GCA_023411405.1 Pseudomonadota bacterium
TTCCAGCAAATTTTCCATACCAAGTACTTCAACTATTTCAGCTTCAGATACTATGCGAATGTCAACTAAAAAATGAACCACATTGCTAATAAAAAACTGAGCCACTAACGCTAGTTTAAAAGTGAGCCACTTTGCTCACTATCCTAAATCTTAATCCAGTTTCAAAGTAATAAAATCCTTAACCCTCACCACCTTTTCTTTCTAATTGGCGTTTAAGTTGTTGCTCTAACCGGTAAGATGCTCCATTCATATCCAGAATATGAGCTCGGTGAGTTAATCGGTCTACTAAAGCAGCAGTTAACATAGTATCTGGAAATATTTCCGTCCAACGAGAGAATTCTAGGTTCGTAGTAATAATGACGCTTCCTCGTTCATTACGCTCTGAAAGTACATGGAATAGGAGTTCTGCTTGGCTACGGGTAAAGCTCAGATAAGAAAGTTCATCTAGAATTAGTAAATCTAGTTTGGCAATGCTCTTTTGTAGTTTTAACAGGCTTTGGTTATGTTGAGCTTCGGTTAGTTCGGCTACTAGGTTGGCAGCAGTATAAAATCGCACCTTAAATCCATAACTGCACATGCGTCGACCTAAGCCAATGGCCAGATGAGTTTTACCGTTACCTGGATTGCCAATCATAATCACATTTTCACGGCGCTTTACAAATTCACCGGTGGCTAATTGCCATATCAGGGCGTCTTCTACCTGGGTTAGACGGTTTAAGTCCAGGGTATCTAAGTTCTTTTCCAGCGGAAATTTGGCCTTACGGATTTTTAATCTTTGCTGGTTTTCTTCCCGTTGATTAATTTCTTGCTGTAGCACGTGACCTAAGAAATCCGCATAACTAAGGCCTTGTTCTTCAGCCTGACGTATTAAGTCATCTATTTGAGCTAGGGTAGGCAGCCTAAGTTGTTTGGCATAAAGTCTAATCATTTCTTGTCCAGGGCTCATAGCTGCATCCCTCCTGGCATCAATTGGTCATAGGCCTTGATATCAACTGGACTAACTAATGGGCCTGTGACTGACAATGGTATTACTTTGTTTTTGTTTGTTAAGTTAAATTCAATGATATCAATAGAATACTGTTGTTTTTTCTGAGATGTTTCAACGGCTTTTATCACCGGTTCTAATCCCTGATCAATTATCAAACGCAACAGTTTAACCATGGCTTTATCGGGATTTTTTAGCTTTTTAGCATATTCGAAGAGCTGTTCTGGTAACTTCGCCTCCTTAACTGGTTTAGCATGAAATACTGACCGGGGCCGTTGCTCTATTAAGGGTATATAATGTTCTAGTTGATAAATGGTCTGGTGCTTTCGATAGCAACGTGGGTGGCCGGCAATTTTTTCTCCCCGGTAGTAAATATTAAGCTCTAAACCACTGGCTTTAACGGTTACTTGTTTGCCTGACCATTTTACTGGCACTGAGTAGCTGTTGGTTTCGAAACGCACAGTAGAAAAGTAATCTACTCGTACTTCTATGCTTTTACAGCTATCGTAACTCTTTAGTGGTAGTGGTAATAGAGCGCTTTGTTCGAGGGCAAAAGCTTCTTTTACACTCATATCTCTACCCCGAACTTGATGGTGTTCTATGTATTTTAAGCAGCGTTGCTGCAGTATTTGATTAAGTTCTTCAAAGCTTGATACTTGAGGCACCGGTACCAAGAAATTACGGCGGGCATAGCCGACCAGGTTCTCTACCAAGCCTTTTTCATGACCTTCACCTGGATTGCAAAACAGTGGACGGTAGGCATAATGCGCCCGAAAAGCAGCAAATTTTTCTTGTTCCCGAGCTGTTTTACCAAAGCCTTCTTTTACGGCGGTTTTTAAGTTGTCATAGATTAAATCATGGCTTACTCCCCCAAAGAACTCAAAGCCTTTGACATGAGCTTCCAAAAAGGTCTCTTCACGTTCCGTGGGATAAGCTATCACGAATGGGGCTATGCTATGACAAGCTCTCATACAAAACAGGTGGGCATCGGTTTTTACCCCATTAAGTATTATAGTGGCCTGACCCCAGTCTACTTGGATGGCTTCACCTGGTTCAAACGCCAGTGGTACATAAACTTTGGGTATTTTGTCTCTTAGTTCTTTAACTGCATTACGAATAGTAGAAGCTCCACCGGTAAATCCTTTTTCATCGCACAAGCGGTCATAGATTCGTTGAGCAGTATGTTTTTGTCGTTTGTTGGGGCTCTTGGCATCCTCCTCTAAACATGTTTTAATAAATTCTATAATATCGGGAGTCATGACACTGGCTGTTCTATTGCCGGGCTTACGCTCCCATGGTACTTCTGCTCCCTTGCAGTAGCGCCGGACTGTATTTCGTGATATTCCTAGTTGTTTGGCGATGGCTCTTTGTGACATCCCTTCCACTAGATACATTTGTCTGATATCCTGATATTGATCCACTCTGATCACTCCTATTTCCCCCATACATTGTTTATTTGCACTTTCAATGATAGGGGATGGTCTGGCAGAGTGGTTCACTTTTTTGCTAGCGTTTTTATCTTTTTTGGCTTATTTTTAGTTTAGCGTTTATATACTAAGATCCAATTATCTAAAACATATAATATGAGATGTGCAACTCACGAAGAACTTTGTGAATTGGCCAATGAACTTTATGAAGCCGGCCTAATTTCTTCTCAATTACGCGGTATCATAACATTAGACCTGAGCAGAGGTGATACAGATGATAATCAAACCCCGGCAGATGCAGCCGGAAGAAGAAATTGGATTGCCGAATTTGGTACCAGAGCTAAAGTGGCTTTAGCTTTTGGCGATATTAGCGGATATGCCATTGATTCTAACATAGTATCCCTTTTAAAGAGGTTCAGTAC